>JAISAK010000122.1 GCA_031266695.1 Treponema sp. | reverse complement strand
TGGGTTTTTGCCAAGGGCAAAATTTGGATGAAGGTTCCCCGGAGCATGCTTTTCAGGGTCGGCGGGGAACTGGGAAAGGGAGTTTACGGCAAGGATCTTGCCCTGCATATTATGTCCCTTATCGGTTCAGACGGGGGCAATTACATGGCCCTTGAGTATACGGGCGACGCCGTAAAAAAAATGAGCGTTGACAGCCGTATGACCCTGTGTAATATGGCGGTCGAGGCGGGCGCCAAAAACGGCATTGTCGAGGCGGACGAGAAGGTAGCGGAATACCTCAAAGGGCGCGTAAGCCGTTCCTGGGAAGCAGTAAAGTCCGATCCCGGCGCGTCGTATGAAAAGGTGTTCGATATCGACGGCAGCGCCCTTCAGCCCATGGTTGCCCTTCCGGGCTCTTCGGATAAATCGGTTCCCGTTAAGGAAAGCGCCGGCGTACCCTTTACCCGGGCGCTTTTGGGAACCTGCACCAACGGCCGCATGGAGGATTTCCGCATTGCCGCAAAAATAATGAAAGGCCGTAAGGTACACCCAAAGGTCAGGCTTCAGGTCATTCCCGGCTCCAGAACAATTTTCCGCCAGTGCATAGAGGAGGGAATTACCCAGATTTTTCTGGACGCGGGCGCGATTTGGTGCAATCCAAACTGCGGGCCCTGCGCCGGCGGCCATTACGGGCTTTTGGGCAAAGGCGAAGCCTGCGTCAGTTCGTCGAACCGCAACATGAACGGGCGCATGGGTGACAGCACCGCGCAAATTTACCTTGCTTCCCCGGCGACGGTTGCCGCCTCCGTGATCAACGGCAAGCTCGCCGACCCAAGGGACTATTTGTGAAGCCCCTCCCGGTATTTTAACCGGGTATTTCCAAACCCAGGAGTAGGATGAATGAAAATAAATGATACGGTCTTTGAAAAATATCCGGAAAATGTATCCGCCGAATTAATAGCCCATACCAGGCATGTTGCCGCGGTAACTCCCGAAGGACTTTCCGCGGCCTGCATGAAAGACGTTGATCCCGATTTTCACAAAAAAATGGAAAAGGGAAAAATCATGGTAGCGGGGAAAAATTTCGGCTGTAATTCAAGCCGGGAATGGGCCCCCGCGGCGCTCCGTTATTCGGGAGTGAAACTGATAATAGCCCCGAGCTTTTCCCGCATTTTCTATCGCAGCGCCATTAACATTGGCCTGCCGATTCTGGAGTGCCGGGATATCGGAGCTTTGAAACCCGGCGACAAACTGGAAGTGGATATGGCAACCGGACTTATAAACAATATCACTACAGGGAAAAAAGAGCAGGGAACGGTACTGCCCGAATTCCTTCTTGACATCATGACCGCCGGCGGGCTGATGGAAAAATTAAAAGCCGGAGCATAACGGAGTACAATTTATGGAGCAAAAAAAAATCAATATCCTTACATCCATGGCTGAAAAATTCGACGTTGGGGCGGTACTGGTATACTCAAGCGCCTGGCGAAAGGAAAATTTCAGATACCTTACGAGCCTTAATTTTTACGGCCCCAACGCGGTGGTTCTGTATATTCGCGGCGCGGCTTCCGCCCGGGGCGATGTGTATATCTTCCTTTCTTCCCCCTACGACGAGGGGCGCGCCCGTGAAAGCCTTGAAGGGGTAAAAGAAATTCTTCCCCTCAACGACGGCGGCGCCTCGCTTGTCCGCGTTCTTGAAAGCGGCAGGGTAAAAAACCTGGGCCTTTCCGACGGAGGGCTTTTCCCCGCCCTCCTGGCCCGGAGCATCCGCGATTGCGGCGCAGAGATAAAAAGCGCCGAAGGTTACATAGAAAAAACCCGCTACAGCAAAACCCCGGAGGAGGTTGAAAAACTTCGCGCCGCGGTTAATCTTGCGGACCGCGCCTTTCCCACCTTCGTCGACGGCATAAGCCGGGGGCTCAATGAATTCCAGATTGTGGCGGAAGTTGAATACGCGCTGAAAAAAATGGGCGCGGAGGATAACTTTATGCTGATCTCCACGGGACAGAAAGAAGTGTTCGGCATGACCCCTCCGATGAATCGCGTCGCAAAGCCCGGCGATCTGGTGCTTACCGAGCTTACCCCGCAGCTTGACGGCTGGTGGTGTCAGATTTGCCGCACCGTGGTAAAGGGCGAACCCAGCGGCGTACAGAAGCGGATATTTGATATTTTTATGGAAGCGGAAGAAGCGGGTCTTGCCCTTGCCAGGCCGGGTGTGAACATCAACGATGTGGCGAAGGCGGAAAACGATGTGTTCCGAAAATACGGTTACGGTGATTATATTACGTCCCAGTACACCCGCGTCCGGGGCCACGGCCACGGTATGCACCTTGACGAAGCTCCCACGGTAAACGAAGGGGTGGATTTTGTTATAGAAGAGGGAATGGTCATCGTGATTCATCCCAACACCTATAATCCCGAAACCGGCTATATGGTTATGGGGGATCCGGTGGTAGTGACCAAAAACGGCAACAGTATGCTTTCCGTGACCGAACGAAAGCTTTTTCAGGCAAAATAGGGGGATGGAATGAAACGCGGATTTGTTGAACGAAACAGCGCCCTGGTTCCGGACGAGCTGCTTGTTTCCCGCAGAAAAAAATTAACGGAAAAATTTGCTTCCTTCGGCGTTGAGGCCGTGGTAGTGTACGGCGATGTCGCGGACGCGGACGAGCTTCATTTTTTTGTCAACCTTGCTCCCTATTGGGGAAGCGCTACCAGCGTCATCAACAGGGACGGCGGCCAGTCCCTGGTAACGGGAATGACCGCGCGGGTGAATTTTTGGGTTGCCCAGATGAGCGGCATGGACAAGTCGGCGGTGACCGGCGCGGGGCCGAATGTAAACAAGGCCCTTGTCAAACACCTTGAAGAACATTTTTCTCCGGGCGCGAAAATCGGAATTGTGGGAGATTACTTCCCCTCGGACATGCTGGACGCGATAGA
>JAISAK010000083.1 GCA_031266695.1 Treponema sp. | reverse complement strand
CTATTTTCCCGCCCTATGATTTTGTCCGCGAAATTGCCGGAGACAGAGTCAATCTTACCATGCTGCTTCCCCCCGGGGCGGAAAGTCATTCTTTTGAACCGACCCCCCGGGATATTATCAGGGTACAAAACTGTGACGTATTTATTTATGTGGGGGGCGAATCCGATGCCTGGGTTGAACGGATCCTTGAATCGATGGATACAAGCCGCATGGAAATTATCACCCTAATGGACTGTGTGGAGGTGGTAGAAGAAATTATTGTCGAAGGGATGCAGGAAGAGGAGGAAGGGGAAGAAGAAGAAATTGAATACGACGAACATGTCTGGACTTCTCCAAAAAACGCGAAACTTATTGTACAAAAAATCACCGGCGTACTTAAACAGCGGGATGCGGCTAACGCCGCGGCTTACGAGGACAACGCCGGCTCCTATCTGGCAAAATTGACGTCCCTGGACGCCGCTTTTCAGAGCATGGTAGACGGCGCGAAACGGAAAACCTTTGTATTCGGCGACCGTTTCCCCTTCCGTTACTTTGCCGACGCCTACGGCCTCAGCTACTTCGCGGCCTTCCCCGGCTGTTCCACTGAAACCGAATGCAGCGCCGCTACCGTGGCCTTTCTGGTTGACAAGGTAAAGGCTGAAAAGATCCCCGTGGTGTTCCACATCGAACTTTCCAACGAAAAAATAGCCGATACTCTTTGCGAAGAAACGGGGGCCAAAAAGCTGCTGCTCCACGCGGCCCACAATATTTCCAAAAGAGATTTCGACCGAGGGGCGAACTACTATGATTTAATGTCCCAAAATGTGCAAAACCTGAAAGAAGCCCTTTACTGAAAACGGCGGCCGGCTTCGGGCCAGATACCGGCCGAAGCCGGCAAAAGCCCCGGCCGGAAGCTTTGTCCCCGGGGCGGCCCGCGCAAACTCCCGGAAAGCGCTGAAAAATACCGTTACGTGTTTTTCAGCGTTCCGGGAATTTGCTTTAAGGCGTTACGTGGTTTTTCCCTTGTACACAGAAAGATAGTCAAAGAAGGATATTATTGAAAGAATCACGGAAAGGATAAAAATAATCAGCGCGCTTGTTTTGAAAAAGGGAAAAAGAAATACGGCAAAATCCAATCTGTTGACGCTTGCCGCGAGCAGAGCCGCAATTTCAGCGAGAATGTAAACCACCGTTTTGATTTTTCCCCCTATCCTGGCTCCCATAGCAATACCCTTCCGGAGCATCAAATTCCGCATAAAAAGAATGCAAAATTCCCTGTACAGGACTGCCAGATAGAGAACCACCGGCAGAAGTCCGTCAATAACAAAACAGAGAAAAAAGGTAATTTGCGCCAGGGTATCGGCAAAGGGGTCGAAAAGTTTGCCGAAATCACTAACCTCTTTGCGGCCGCGGGCAACCATTCCGTCAATCATGTCGGTAATTTGGGAAACAATAAACAGCGCCCACAATACCGGCACTGTCCAGCCGGAACCGTTCACGGGCAAGGCCGGGAAAAATACCGGCGCCAGGTAAATGATAAAAAACAAAGGAGCCAAAATAATACGCAGGGAGGTAATTTTATCCGCAAGGGTCATAGGTCAGTATGTATTTTGAAACCGGATGTGTCAATAAATGAACCGGGGCCAGAGCTTGAAAATTAGCCGCAGAAATTTCAGCGGGGGTCCTGCCAGGAAGGCACAAACAATAATCCGTTTTTGTCAAAGAGAACGGCTATACTTCCGCCTTGCGGGATGGTTTCAAACGGAACATTTGCTTTCATGCTTTGAAAGCTTATTCCAAAATTGCCGATTTCGGCGTTTGAACCCGAAGAGGAATAGGAGCCAAGCAGGGAACTATACATATCGGTGTTGCTATAAAGGGATTTGTTATTTTGGCGAATTTCAGAGATCTGTCCCCGGCGGGTTCCCCCTATAATCGGATAATACCGGCCGAAACCGATAACGGCGCCGTTGAATTCAAGGAACAATAAGTCGTCCGGAATTTGCAGAACCTGGGGCTTGGTTCCGTCTCCGTTTTTTTCAGCTCTGTCCCCAACCCGGATGGAAAAAGGGCCCTTTCCTTCGCCGCTAATTAGGGCCGGAGGGACAGAACTTGAATCTGCCGGGGGAAAACGGAGGTAGGAATAACCCAGCCCGACGGTAATCAGCCCGCCCGCCAATATCAAAGGATAAGCGATTGCGCGGGGAAAGCGGGCGGCAAGGGCAAACACGGGGATACAAATACCTGCAACAATGAAAAATCCGGGTTCACGGAGGATCGCCCCATAGGAAGCGGTAAAAGATGCCGCCAATGCAATAATAGCCCCGGAAAAAAATACCAATATAACGGAAATTCTTCTGTTTTTGGACCGGGTGGTAAGATCTTTTCTGAAAAGGCTTAAAAGGCAGCCTACCGCCAGGCCCGTTAAAGCGCCGGAAAGGCAGAGGAGATCCCGGCTGATTGAAAAAATTCTAAAATCCATAGAGCTCCGAATATTTACCTTCAATATAGTCCAAAAAGGGATTCACCGAAAGTCTTTCCCCGGTAATATTTAATAAAAGTTCTCCGGGCTCAAGACGGCAACCCCAGCGGTAAATGCTTTCCTCAAGCCAATTATAGAGAAGCTTGAATTTACCTTCAGCAACGGTAGTTTCGTAAGCGGGAATATCTTTTTTGAGCTTTTCCAATATTTGCAAACCATAGAGATTCCCCAGGGCATAGCTGGGAAAATAGCCAAAGGAACCCATTGACCAATGAATATCCTGCAAAACCCCGTCCGCGTCGGTTTCGCTTTCAAGCCCCAGATATTCGCGGGTATAGTCCTTCCAGACCGACGGAAGCCGTTCCGGTTCGAGTTCTCCGCCGATTAGCCGTTTTTCCAGTTCAAAGCGGAGAATGATATGAAGGGAATAACTGACTTCATCAGCGTCAACCCGGATGAGCGATGGTTTTACTTCGTTTACCGCACGGTAAAAGGCTTCGCCGTTAAGAGACTGCAGCTCTCCGGGAAAACATTCCCGAAGCATAGGGAAGCAGGCTTTCCAGAAAGGCCGGCTGCGGCCGACGACGTTTTCCCAGAACCGCGACTGGGACTCATGGAGAGCCATAGAAGCCCCGTCGGCAAGGCATGTTCCCCGAAGCTCCGGCGGAAAACCCATTTCGTAGAAGGCATGCCCCGATTCATGGATAACCGAGAAAAGTCCCGAAAGCAGGTTATTGGAGAAATACCGGGTTGTGATTCGGATGTCGTGGGAACCAAGGGACGTGGTAAAAGGATGGGCGCTGATATCCAGGCGGCCCCGGCCGCGGTCAAAGCCGAGGTAGTCCATAATTTTTTGATTGAAAGCTGATTGTCTTTCGACCGGAAAATTCTGTTTCAGAAAAGAAGCGTCCGGCGGGGGACAGAGCTTGATTTTTTCAAGCAGCGATGTCAGCCGTTCCCGAAGTACCGCAAAGAGGGCGCCGATTTCAGAAGAGGTCATGCCCGGTTCGTAGGCATCTAAAAGGCCGTCGTACAAAGTTTGAGCTCTGTCCCCACCCTGCGCTTTGTTCCTGTTTTGAGCTCTGTCCCCGAAGCCCCAGTATTCAGCCCGCTTCCGGGCAAAATCGATCATTGTTTTAAGGTGGGGCAAAAATAAAGTAAAATTATTGTCCCCACGGGCGCGCACCCAGGCAGCCTGGGAAAGACCCTCGGCCCGGGCGGCGGCGCTGACAAAATCCGGGGGAAGTTTAACCGCCCGGTCATAACGGCGGCGTATTACTTTGAGGAAGTCCCTTTCAAGTTCGGGCAGAGTTCTGTCTCCACGGGGATTTTCGGGGACAGAGCCCAATTCCGCAAGAATCCGGCCTGTTTCGGGATTAATGAGCCGTTCGTGGGCTATACCTTCAAGCAGGGCAAGCTGTTCCGCCCTTTCCTCAACGCCCCCGGGCGGAAGATAAGTCTCCTGATCCCACCGAAGAACCGCCGCCGTCTTTTCCAGACAGCAGTATTCACGATCGATCTGATGAAGTATCTCCAGCGGCTTTCCCGAATTCATACGTGTTCCCTCTTTTTGAGAAACTACCATTTTTCGGGATCTTTTCATAGGGTAGAACAAAACGACCGGCTTCCGGTCAAGGGGCCGGCTGACGGTTATCAGGGCATTATACTGTATTCATGTACTACCTGGATTTCCGATTGCAGGGCCGTTGAACCGGCCGCCTCTTTGGCGGCATTAAGAGCCGCTTCAACCAGAGCCTGGGAATTGGTTACGCCGAATAAGGTAATGACATTATCCGAAACGGAGGATTCCAGGAAATGAATGGGTATCCCCAACTCGTAAATAATATGATGTTTTACCTGCTGCCCCAGGGTCAATTCTTTAATCCGTACCGCATTCTGCGTTTCCATTTCCGGGGTAATGGTCTGTTCAACCAGTTTTTTGATAAGTTCCGCGCATACAGCCGGGTGAAAATGACCTGTATTCAGGGAAAGATGATAATTCCCCGGGTCTTTCCAATCCATATCAAAGAAATACCGGTGGAAACCAAGGCGATCATGATCGCTCTGATCGATTATTTGCCGGGCCCGTTTTTCATCACAATGGAAGTAACTTTTAACCCTCTCAATACGGATATCCGAGGGCGCCGCAAGAAAGACCGAAATTACCCCGGGAATATCCTTGAAGATCACATTTGCCCCGCGGCCAATAAAAACACAATTCCCCTGCTCTGCTTCGGCAAAAATCGCGGTTTTGAGGTAGTGCAGATAATCATCCCTGTCTTGCGAAAGGGATGCCCAAAAAGAAGGTTTCTTCTCATCATATTTGGTGAATTTTTGGCCGGTAACCCCATAAGATTTGATCCGATCTTCCAGGACCTGTTTATCCACAAAGCGGCAAGACAAAAGTTTTGTCAATTCATGGGCGGTCTCATCACCGAGAGCCGCTAATTCACGCGATACGGTAATAATAGACATAAAAACCTCCCTTAACTAATTACATCATAAACCGGGGAAGAGAACTTGTCAAAACTTTGGGGACAGAGCATCATAAATAATATGAATGAAAAAAAAATTAAATGGGAAGAAAAGAGCCGCAAAAAAATATTTGATTGCCGGATATTTTCAATCTGTGAAAGTACCTGTTTGTCGCCTGCCGGCAGGCCGGGGGTCTATACGATCATTGATGCCGCGGACTGGGTGGTGGTTGTACCGGTAATTGACACACCGGCGGGCAGACAATTCGTGATGGTATGGCAATGGCGGCACGGTTCCGGGGAGCTTAGCCTTGAGTTCCCGGGAGGGGTTTCCGAACCCGGGGAAAATCCGGCTGAGGCGGCGGCAAGGGAATTACAGGAAGAGACCGGGTATAAACCGGGCAGTATTAAAAAAATCGGAGAATTTAGCCCCAATCCGGCAATAATGACAAACAGGGTTCATTTTTTCCTTGCCGGGGATCTGCAAAACACGGGAAAACAAGATCTGGATGAGGACGAGTATGTAGAGGTTGCCCTGGTTGACCCGGAGGAAGTATTCCGGGGCATGGGACAACCCCCTTATGTACACGCTCTTATGGGTTCGGCTCTGTCCCTCTATTTAAGAGGGCTATAGTTTTTCCCCGAGTCCCACATCCCTTGCCTGGTTTCACCTTGAATACTGGGAATATCCAGCACCATACCGGGATGGATAAGATCCGGATTGTCCGGTTCCGGCATTTTTGACCTGTTGGCGTTATAGAGAAGCCGCCATTTGGTCGAATCCCCGTAAGCCCAGGGACGGCCGGCAATGTTCCACAAACAGTCTTTGGAAATTGCCCAGGCCCTGACCGTGTACCGCGCAGGCAGCGCGGTCGAATCGGAGGGAACAGTCGGAGCAGGCGCCTGAATATAGGCTAATATATTGATAACCCTTTTGGCGGCGGCAATAGCCTCGTCCCAATCTTCGGCGGATCGGGCTGAAAGGCTGGCGCTGTAATAATTTTGGGCTTCGCTGTATTCAACCGGATATAGCCCGGCGGCGCCGCTGGAAGAAGCCCAGTCAAGCCGCTGTTTCGCGGCGGCAATCGCATCATTGGTTTCCTTAATTTTCAACTGCAAGGTTACATATTCATCCGAAAGCTGGGCATAACGGACAGCTTCTTTTGCATATTCGGTGGAAGCGTCATAATCACCGTAATCATAGGTATCCTGGGCCAGTTTGGTAAGTCTCATGCTTTCAAGATAGTAACGATTGTTCCGGATATTTGCGGGTATCGCGGGATCTGCATCGGTAGAAGCCGCCGCAGCAAGAGAAACAACAGGAAGAAAAACAACCGGTTCAGGTAAAGTTGTTGGGTTGAAATCCCAGAGATAGTAGACTACCTCACTGAAATCCGACGGCCAGAAACCCGGCGCCGGGCTTGTTTCGGGCTGCAAAGGGTTTGTTATTTTAAATGCCGGTTCCGGCAATTCATACTGGGCAAACAGGGACTGTATGCCAAAAACCAAAACAATAAACAAAACCAGGCTAATTCTTCGGCTCATTGCGCGCCTCCTTCTATAACTATTTCAGCCTTTCTGGCGGTTTCATCGCTTTCTGCAACCTTTTCCTCGGCTTCTTTGATGGCGTCCTCGGCAAGGCGGCGTTTTTCCGCCGCGGACTGGCCGGCAACAATAAACCGGGCTTCGGAATCGGTATACAGGGTGGCGGCCTCTTCGTATTTTTCAGCCTTTAATGAAGCAACGGCCTGGTTGTAGGGGGCTTCGGCTTCATTAAACAAATCACGCGCCGCTATATTGGCTTTGATGTCCAGGGCATTCTGCCGTTCCACACCGGCGGAAGCGCCCTTATCGGCCGCATAGGAAGCCCAGCCGGTTTCAAGGACCAAATTATATCGAAGATGGGCTTCATCCGCTTCATCCCGGGCAGACTCAAAATTATCAGAACCGTAATTATCTATTGCCGCCTGTCCAACTGTGTCGGCCTTGTCAAAATTTTCAGGATCATAGGGGATAAATTCGCGATTGACAATTTCTTCCCGTAC
>JAISAK010000056.1 GCA_031266695.1 Treponema sp. | reverse complement strand
CTGATTACGCTGCACCTTAAAAGCGGAATCGGCCGGCTTTCGGCCTATTGCGGGGTAGTCTGCGCCGGCGCCGCCGCAGGAGCGGGCATCGCGTACCTTCAGGGCGGCCGCATGGAAGAAATTGCGCATACCCTGGTAAACGCGCTGGCTATTACTTCCGGCATTGTCTGTGACGGCGCGAAACCGTCCTGTGCGGCAAAGATTGCGGCGTCGGTTGACGCCGGCATATTGGGCTACGAAATGTACAAAAACGGCCAACAGTTCTACGGCGGCGATGGCATTATAGCCCACGGCGTGGAAAACACCATTAAAAACATTTACCGTCTTGGTAAAGAAGGAATGCGGAAGACCGACAAGGAAATAATTCAGATCATGTTGGACACATGAGGGACCCCGCCTGATAATGTGCTTTACGGCCATTGGCCGCGGTTAAATAATTTTAGAAGAGGAGTTGTGGTATGAAATTTTTATCCAGTCTTCCGGTACGGCTTGTTCTGGCTCTTGCTATCGGTATCATTATCGGACTTGTTGCCAACGAAGCCGTGATGCAGGTACTTGTTACCATACAGAGTCTTTTAAGCAACCTTATCATGTTCTGTATCCCCCTTATCATCATCGGTTTCATCGCTCCGTCGATCACCAAATTGGGCGGACACGCGTCAAAACTGCTGGGGCTTGCCCTGCTTATAGCTTACATCTCGAGTATCGGCGCGGCCCTCTTTTCGTCCTTCGCGGGCTATGGAATTATTCCCCATCTTAACATTGTCAGTGATGTGGCCAAGAACAGAGAACTTCCCGCACAGGTTTTTCAGCTCGCCATTCCCCAGATTATGCCGGTTATGAGCGCCCTGGTAATCGCCATCCTGGTGGGGCTTGCCGCCATTTGGAACAAGGCGGAAACCTTTATCAAAATGCTTGTTGAATTTCAGAAGATCGTTATCTCGATTGTGACCAAAGTGGTTATCCCCCTGCTGCCCTTCTTTATCGGATGTACCTTTGCTTCACTGGCCTATGAAGGATCCATTACAAAACAGCTTCCGATCTTCCTTGTAGTTATTATTATCGTGATGCTAGGACATTACATCTGGATGGCCCTGTTGTACGGAATCGCGGGCGCCTATTCGGGTAAAAATCCTTTTGAGGTAGTGCGTCATTACGGGCCGGCGTATCTTACCGCGGTGGGAACCATGAGTTCCGCGGCGACCTTGTCGGTAGCTCTGCAGTGCGCGAACAAGTCTTCGGTCCTGCGGAAAGATATGGTTGCCTTTGGAGTGCCGCTTTTCGCTAATGTCCACCTCTGCGGCTCCGTTCTTACCGAATGTTTCTTTGTGATGACCGTTTCCCAGGTTCTCTACGGGCAGCTTCCCCAGCTTTCCACGATGATCCTCTTCTGCCTGCTTTTGGGGATCTTTGCCATTGCGGCCCCCGGCGTACCGGGCGGAACGGTTATGGCGTCCTTGGGCCTTATCGTTAGTGTTCTTGGTTTTGACGCGAGCGGCACCGCCCTTATGCTCACCATCTTTGCCCTGCAGGACAGCTTCGGGACCGCCTGCAATGTTACCGGCGACGGCGCCCTTACCCTTATTCTTACCGGTTATTGTGAAAAGCACAAGATCGGTGAACAAAACATGGAAATTGTCCTATAATAGAGTTGTTTGAAATGGCGGATCAAAACCGGTCCGCCTGTATTAAATTGTATGGAGTGTAAAATGAAGATAATTCAGACGGATAAGGCCCCGGCGGCCATAGGCCCCTATTCGCAGGCAGTCTGCATAGGCGGCCTGGTTTTTACCTCAGGCCAGATCCCCCTCGTCCCCGAAACAGGTTCGGTCGTCGAGGGAGCCATCCATGAGCAGGCCCTCCAGGCTATCAAAAACCTCAAGGCGGTACTGGAAGCGGCAGGTTCCAGTCTTGACAAAGTCATAAAGACTACCTGTTTTCTCAGCGACATGAACGCCTTTACGGTCTTTAACGAGATCTACGCCGAGTACTTTAGCGGCAAGCCGGCCCGTTCTACCGTAGCGGTCAAACAGCTTCCCCGAGGCGTTCTTGTCGAAATAGAAGCGGTAGCAGAACTATAAGCTCTTTTTGGCATCCGTGAAACATCTCCGCTAAAATTTTTCCCGCACCCGCCGCGCGGCGGCAACCATGTTTTCCAGGGAAGGATAGGCCTCGTCCCACCGGCGGGTTTTAAGGCCGCAGTCGGGGTTTACCCACAAATGTTCTTTGGGGATGTGGCATAACGCCCGGTATAGCAGTTCCGTCATTTCATCCGTGGTGGGAATGCGGGGGCTGTGAATATCGTACACCCCCGGCCCCACATCCCCCTGGTAATGAAACCCGCTGAAGGCGTCCAAAAGTTCCATGCCGCTGCGGCTGGATTCAATGCTGATAACATCCGCGTCCATTTTGGCAATCCAGGGCAGGATGGCGTTGAATTCGCTGTAGCACATATGGGTGTGTATCTGGGTTGAGTCCTCCACTCCGGCAGACGCGAGGCGGAAAGCGTCCACCGCCCATCGCAGATA
>JAISAK010000314.1 GCA_031266695.1 Treponema sp. | reverse complement strand
GACTGCAAAGCTGTGAAGGCGGATTCTACAGGCAAGTGAACGGCGGCTTTGGCGCTCCCGCAGGGGAGGCTGTTGATTTCATTCCTGCCGATTGGGGTATGATATATTATCTTGTATGTGTTTTTTGCTTACTTGACATCTTTTTCCTTTTTTTGGTAGTATAATTTTGTTCTAATGACTGTTTGTGCCCCTGAGGGCTGCTTTAAGGAAGGAATATTATGTCACGGACCTGCGATATCTGCGGAAAACATACAATGAGCGGCAATTCGGTAAGTCATGCCAAAAATCGTGTCCGCCGTACCTGGAAGCCTAATCTTTTAAAGGTAAAAACCGAGATTGGGGGAACCACTGTGACTCTCAAAATCTGCGCCCGCTGCCTGAAAAGCGATTTTATCACCAAGAAAGTTTAATTTTCAGGCCGTCATAGGCCGGATTCATGAAAAAACCTTCTATTTTTCTCGTTCTAAGGTAGCTTTGGCAGTAATCCGCAATTTCTTTATGACTGTAATCGTGGCAAATATGGGTTAAAAAAACCTGTTTTGCCCCCATTTCGGAAGCCGTATTCAGGGCCTGTTCAAAAGAAAAATGAGTCTCGTGCGGCCTGGCCCGAAGGCCGTCTATAACAAGGACATCGGGTCTGCCGATGAGCGGCAGGGAAGACGGCGGTATAGCGCTGGTATCGGTAAGGTATACCGCGCTTTCCGGCGGGCAAAGCTTATCCGTTACAGCCGAAAACGAAGCGTCCCGGGCCTCGTCAATCCGCCAACCGAGAATATCAAGGTTCCCGTGTTTTACCGGAACCGGGACAACGCGCAGGCGGCCTATATCAAAGGGCCCGGAAACTTCGGAAGGGATAATGCGGGGCTTCCCCCCGCCCTGCTGGGTTTCCCTGAAAATATAGGAAAAACGTTCTTTAAGCTCCTCAAGGGTTGCCCTGCTGCCGTAAACAGGAAGAGGGCTGTCTCTGCTAAGGGGGCGTACATCGTCAAGGCCGTGAAGGTGATCCGCGTGGGCATGGGTAAGGAGTACCGCGTCAAGCCGCATTATGCCGGCCTGAATCGCCTGAAGCCGAAATTCCGGCCCCGTATCGATAACAAGGGCTTCCCCGTTCCGTCCTTCGACAAAAAGGGACGCGCGGGTTCGCTTGTCCCTGGGATCGGAAGAACGGCAGACAGGACAGGCGCAGCCCAGTACCGGAATGCCGTGGGATGTGCCTGAACCAAGTACGGTCAGCTTCATCACGGATACCTTCGCTTGAATCCGTTTACCCGCGCCGAGGCATTTACGCTGAGGGGCGAGGTTTCTCCCCGGACAAGGTATTGGTAGCCGATTCCGGCTATCATGGCGCCGTTATCCCCGCAGAGTTCGGCAGGGGGAAAGATACAGCGGAGATCCTTCCGTTCCGCAAGCCGGGCGCGGAGGTATGAATTGGCGGCTACTCCGCCGCCCGCGACAACGGTTTTAAGGCCGGTGTCCTCCGCCGCGTTGAAAAGGGCGCGTAAAAGTATATCCACCGCGGTTTTTTGAAAAGAGGCGGCAATATCCTCTTTCCGCGGTTCCGTCCCCGCGGGATTATGCTTTCCCCGGAATTGCTCAAGCTGGTTTATTACCGCGGTTTTCAGTCCCGAATAGGACATATCGCAGCGGTGTTCCCCCTTGTGGAGGCTTGGCAGGGGGAAGCGAAAGGCTTCGCTGTCGCCGGTTTGGGCCATCCTGTCGATTACCGCCCCGCCGGGGTAGCCGAAGCCGTAATGCTTCGATACCTTGTCAAAGGCTTCGCCCACGGCGTCGTCTATGGTGGTTCCCAAAACGGTGATGTCGTCAAAATTATCCGCCCGGCAGATGATGCTGTGTCCCCCGGACACAAGGAGGCCCAGGAAAGGGTACTCCGCGGACGGGCCGCCGGGCTCTGCCCCCGGGGCGGGCTCGGTCCCCCTGGCGCCGCCCGGAGGCTCAAGCCGCGAAGCGTACAAATGAGCCAGCATGTGATCAACGGCGATAAAGGGAAGGCCCCGGGACCAGGCAAAGGCCTTGGCAAAAGTAAGGCCCACAAGGAGGGAACCCAAAAGCCCCGGACGGCCGGCGGCGGCTACTCCTTCAATGTCGCCGGGCCCAAGACCGGCCTTGTCCAAAGATTCTTTTGCCACCCCGTAGATCCATTCGGTATGCTTGCGGCTGGCGATTTCCGGCACAACCCCGTTGTACGCCGCGTGAAAGGGAATTTGGGTGGCTACCACGCTGGAAAGCACCTTTCTGCCGTCTTCTACTACCGCGGCGGCACATTCATCGCAGGACGTTTCAATGCCAAGTACTTTCATGGTTTTATGCTCCGGAGAAGGGAATGTTCAATTTGCCGAATCCCCGATAAGCCGGGAAGCTGTTGACAGGGAATACCCTTTCTCAAGGAAACCCGGATAAAGTTCCGAAAGAACCGGCGCCAATTCCGGCGACCAGGTATGACCTATCATAAGGGCGCGGCCCCGCTGCTGCGCCCTGACAAGGCCGTCATCTATATAGCGGATCATGGACGATTTCTCCTGGATATTGTCGATAAACACATCCCTCTCCCCGATTTTTATTCCCAGACGTTTTGCCGCGGCAGGCGCCGCGGTTTCGGCGGTTGTTCTTGAATCAAGAAAATATAAGCCCTGTTCGCGGCAAAAGGCAAGTACGATTTCCATTGCCGTCTCGTTCATAGTTACCTTTGAGCCCTGATGGTTATTTATCCCCGCGATGGGGCCCAGCTCCGCGACGTTTTGTTCCAGTACGGCCCGTATCTCCGGGGCGCTCATTTCCGCGTAAATTGCCCCGGGCCCGGGATTCTGTCCGCCAATCGCCTCCATAGGCTGATGAAGAAAAACTTCCTTTCCGGCAGCCCTGATGCGCCGCGCCGCCTCCGCCGAATTGGGCAGACCCGGCAGGACGGCAATGGTCAGGGGCCCCGGAAAGCGGAGAAAGGGCTCCAGTTCCCGGAGGTTATTGCCCGCGTCGTCGATGACAAACGCAAGGGTTCCCCGGTGCCGGGGGCCCGGCGCTTCTTCGACGGGCGGCCCGGGGCGCGCCGCGGGAGTTGTCCTTGCCGGCGCGGTAGCGGGGCCTTCCTTCGAGGGCCCTTCGGCAGCCCGGCCTGCGGACGGAGAGGAGTGTTCGGGAGATGCCGCGGGAGGAGAGACCCGCGTCCGGGGCGCCGGCGGGGCCTGGTTCGCGGGCCTGGTTTTTTCCGGCGCGGCGGGCATAGCAGATGCGGCTGGCGCGGTGGATACAGTAGGCGCGGCGGGCGTGACAGGCGCGGCAGGTACGCGCCGGGGGTCCCCGGCAGGGGGATCTTCGGGCCGCGGCTGCCGTTCCGGCTCCTCCAACACTTCCACGGCCAGGGGCGGAAACCTGTCCGGCCCCAATCGCCGTCTGTCTTCGGTTTTCAGGCC
>JAISAK010000283.1 GCA_031266695.1 Treponema sp. | reverse complement strand
TTACAACTGCCACCGGCTTAGATTTTATAGTGAGTTTGAATTTTTCACATATAGCCCGGATATGGACTATCGAACGGGTCCGCCGGGTGAATGTTCGGGAAGGATACAAGGGCATAGGGATTTATAAGCCCATGGAGGTATTGGATTATGAAAACGATGCAAGATTACATGAATGATCCCCGGATCCTTAACGATAAGGGCCTTATGAACAGCCCGGAGGAAATACGGATAATCCATGCGTCCCGGCTGAGACTTCAGGATGAAACCGCCGGAATGACCACGGCGGAAAGATCCGCATACCTCAGAAAAAAAACAGAAGCCGCTTTTGCACATTACGGGCTTGCTCCCTGTTCTCTGCATTTACATCTTAAAATTGATCAGCAGTTTTACCATGTAGAGTTCAAGGTAAAGATGAAGGGATTCCTGCCCGTTAAGACCTTGCAGGGTCGTGTTATGGGAAATGAGCGACGAGGCAATTCCGCTCAAGGATTCCCGGGATATTCTCTTTTTTTTGTGAATGCGGATAATCTGCCTAAGATTGTCGCGGGCAAGGGATTTGACATCCTCAATCAGATTCCGGCGGGCCTGCTCGTTAAGAAGGCGGCTCCAGCGGATTTCAAGCTCCGCAAGGTAAGTGTCCAGGGTCTGCCCCCGGGGAACAAGGAAGGCTCCAATGTCCCGCGCGGTATTTTGAATATCCTTGACCACGTTAATTTCTGATACTATCTCTTCATCAACCTCAATGTTGTTATCCGCCGTTTTTTGTTTCTTTTTTCCCCCCAGGTTTTTAAAAAAAGCCACGAGGGCGGTAAGTATCGGAATCGAATACCAGAAAGGAAGGAGTATCTTCGCGTCAATGAGCAGCTCCTTGCGCCGGATCACGTAAAGCTCATTCATGGGGATTAATACGCCCCCCCTGAAAATTTTTGACGAAGGCGGAATAGGCGTCTTGCTGCGTTCCAGTTTTTCGTATATCCATGACAGTTTTTCGTCCACCAGCATGGCGGCGAGCGCCGGATTGAGCAGGGCGGTATAAATGGCAAGCAGTTTGTCAAATTCGGCGTCCTTTTCCATTGCGGGCTCGCTGAAGAAATTTTTAATCAATTTCATCCAGCGTTTGGCGACAGCCTTTTTGATTACGGGGCGCGTGTCGATAAGCATCCGGGCGCAGAGGGGGAGGTATTTTTCTTTTTTGATGTACCAGTGCCCCCCCTTCCTGCTTTCCAGAATAAGCCATTCGGGAAGTTCATCGTCCCCGGTTTTGGTTGTCTTTTCTTTGATATAAGCTTCCAGCTCTTGCCGCGTATACAATCCGGTAAGAGGGGTTCCCTTGTCGGTAGTAAATTTAAGAATTTCCTCCAGAGTGTAATAGCCGGGCAGCTTTCCCATGCGCAGTTCAAGATTCCTAAAGGCTATTTCTTTTTCCCGTTTTTTTGAGGCCCTGGCCTTGAAAAAGCCGTTGCATACGTCAATGATGTAGGCCGACTGAAGAGCCGCGACATCCTCACCGAGTTTTTCCTTTTTTTTCTTTATATCGTTCTTTATCAGGGAACAAAAATAGGCCCAGAAAAGGAAAGAAAAATCGCCGCTGTTTTCCAGGTTGTTAAGGCAGTCCATCGGCCTGATAAGTACCCGATCGAGGGATTCCTGCAAATATTTTTCCTTGCCCGCAAGCTGGGGGCCAAGCTTGCGCAGGGCATATTCCCTGTTGCCGTGGGAACGGAGGTAATGCCGCATCTTGAGGAAAGCCGCTTCCATAAGACGGCGGGGTATCATAGGGGGCAGAAGCAGGGCGCTTCCGCAGTCTTCCGGAAAAATCAGCTTCACAATCGGGCTTGAGGAATCGGGGGGGGCTTCTTTTTCACCCGTATTTTCGTCCGTATTTTCGCCCTCCTCAAAGAAGACGCCCATGCCGGTTTCGAGATTAATTATCCTGATCTGATCTTCGGGAAGGCTGACCTGCAGAGATACTTCGTCGGGAAAGGGATAATCGGCGGCGTTGTCCAGGTTGCGATAAATTTCCTGAAGCCGGTCAACGCAATAGAAGGGCATGTATATCCGGCCCTTGGAGGTATCCGCCATGAGGGCGCATTTGTTATTTTCCACCAGACCCGAAAGCTCGCCCCAAAATTTTATCTCCGTTTCGCTGGCCCATTTTGACCATTCGGGCTGTTCGGAGGCCTTGCGGACAGCATAGTTTTCAAGAAAAGCGAGGAAAGGATCGATATCTATATAGGGTGAATTGTTTTTAATCGCGTAGGCCTTTAAAATAGGGTAAAGATCCATCGTTTGAGACATGATTGATTATAGATAATTAAAAAGAAAAAATGAAGATGTCCGGCAGGCGGGTTTGAAGCCGCGGCCGGTTTGGGAGTTCATTATGCGCTGTGAGTATAGAACGTTAAGGAATTTCGGCCTCCTTGCGGCGGCGGCCTTCTTTTTTACCGCCGGCGCCGGCGCCCAGACCCAGCGGGCTCTTCTTTTCCGGGGGAATGAGTGGCGCACGGGCCTTCCCGGATTCGGCGATAATGTTTTTTCTTCGTTCTTCGGCGAATATCGCATCGAAGCATCTTCGGCGGAGAACGATCCTTCCCGTGAACAGGCGGCTTCTGCCGAAAGCGGCGTCTCCGGTTCTTCCGAAGCGGAGCCGTCCGGCGCCTTTTCCGTGCGCGTCAGCGGGGAGGCCCTGGTTTTTGCCCCGGGTCTTTGGCAGTCCCGGGCCGGCATTGCCTCGGCCCTGCAGCGCGGGGAATCCGGCAGCCTCTTTGTGGCAGTTCCCTTTGCGGGCGCCGCCGTTTCCGGATCCTGGACAATTCTGTTCCAGTTCCCATCCGATCTGGGGCAGGCGGGTTTGGACGAAACTTCGGCAAACAGGCTTATGAACGCCTGGATCACGCGGTTTCGCTACTTTTTTTCATTAATTAAAACCGCTTCCGATATATCCCTGCCCGCGGTAGTCAATTTTTAGGAGAATTCTGAAAATTATTGAAGCGCCGCGCAGGACAGCGCCGTATAAGGGGTATGAAATTTTTCATTATCCCGGCGCTATTCTGGAATTTCCTTTGGGCGGGCGTTTGGGACGAGGGGAAAACCCTGAACAACCGGGCTGAACTCAGCCTGTTTTTTCCAAAGGCCAATTTGAGCCTTCGGGGGGAATTTTTGGACCGGCGGCCCTTTGACTTTTCCCTGGACCCGCCCTGGGACGATCCCCAAAGGGGAATCACCAATGCTTCCGGCGGAGTATACCATGCGCCGGGAGGCTCCCGTTTTCTCTACGGCGTTCTTGACGAATGGGGGCTTTCCGCCCGCATACGAAACCCCTGGATTCGCTCCGCCCCCTATGCGGAGAATCGCAAACCCCTTATGGCGGATCTTAAAACCGCGGCGTCGTCAACCAAAAAACCCGAAGCCTATCTTTACCTTGCAAGCCCCGGTATAAATTTCCGGGGGCTTGGCTTTCGCGCCTTTGCTTTGGCGCAGACCCGTATGGAAGGGGAGTTTCGGCCGGATTTGGGCGCCGGTTTTGAAATCCGCTTTAGTGAAAAATCGGCGTTTGGTCTGGAGGGTTTTTATACCGGCGCCGTTCTTCCGGCCAAAACAAGCGCTTCCTGGTTTGCCGATCCTCCTCCTCTGCCGGAACGGGAATTCCGTCTCTATGCCGGCAGCCTTTTTTTCAATTCGCCCTTTGTCTCTTTCAGTTCCGACTGGGCCTATTCGGAAACCTTCGCCGGGGGCAGGGATATGTATGGAAGCCTTGGCTTGAAAATCAGCCCGCCCCTGCCCGCAACGCTGTCGGCGGCCTTGCCGGCGGCCCTGCCGGCAGCACCGGCGCGGCAGAACAAAGCGGCCGGCGTCGCGCCGGGGCCCCTGTCCCTTTCCCTTGCCGCGGACGGCGCGGGTAAATACTACACCGGCAGGGACGGAACAAGCCCCGGCGCCGGTTTCAGAAGCGCCGGAAAAATTGAATGGAAGGGAAGGCGCTCAAGTCTTTTCCGCCTAAGCACCACCCTGCGCGGCGCGGAATTCGGGGATTCCTTTAACCGCAGTTCCACCGGCCTTTACTACCGCTTTCCCGCGCCGCTTCCGGCGGGGCGCGGGGCCGCCGGGGCCGCGGGGAGCGCCGCTTTCCCCCTCAGGGTATCGCGGCTTTCCCTGACGGCGGAACGCAATGCCGGGGATGCCGCGGACATTCTCGATGGCATCGACTGCGGTCTTGGCCTTTCCCTGAGGCTGCCCGGCCCCGGCGCCCCCCTGGGGATCAACTTTTCCGCGGCGGTAAAGGGCGGAAGCTCCGCGGACGAAAAACCGCCGCCCTACCCGCTGCCTCAAGGGGACTGCCATTTTGATTCGGCCAGGGCTTCGGGGGAGCTTTCCTGGTCTCCCGCCCTGCGCGGCAGCGGAAATCCCGGCGCTTCCCCGTGGCTTCCGCGCAGCCTGCAGGTCAAAACAAAATTCGGCTATGGGGTTACCGCAAAAAAAGAAGGCGCCTGGGACGCTTCGTTTACGGTGACGAGTCGTTTCAGGCACGGAAGGCTGAGCGTAAAAGTCGCCAGTCCGGAATTTCCCGTATCCGAAGGAGACTCTGCGGCTCAAAGCGCCCTTTCCGAACAATGGAAATGCAGCGTCTCCTGGAGGCTGGAGGGGCCCGGCGCCGGACGATGAAATCCCGGTACTCTTATTTCCAGGAAAGTCCCGCGCCGACTGCCGTAGTATATTCGGCGTCGGCGGGATAAATAAATTCGATTCCGTACATTGAGGTAATTTCCGAAAGTATCTTTTGGCCTATGCGGTTACCGCTTCCGTTTCCCGTAACAATTACCTGGCCGACGTTTTTTGCCCTGGCGGCAAATACGGAGAGTACTCCGATAACCTGGTACACCATGTTTATAATGCCCAGGGCAATATCACTATCGCCGGCGGAATCGAGCATTTTTCCGAAATTGGCGGCGGTGGACTTCTTGTTGAGAAAACTGATATCGGTTTTCATAATATCTTCAAGAAGAAGATCAACCTGGCTCAAATCGCCCTCCGCGGCAAGCTTCAGGACTCCGTTAAAATCATCGGTGGGGAGCAGTTTTTTCGCCAACCCCAAAATAGTACCGCCGCCGACTCCCGAGCCGCCAAAGTGGAAGATTCCCTTCCCGCTTGCTTCGATGATTGCGGTTCCGGTTCCGATGTTTGCGATGATGATATTATCCTTCCCGGAAAGAAACATACCGCCCGTCCCGACGGCGTGAATTTCATCAACACTGTCGGTTGGAATTCCGAAGATGTTATTTTTTATTTTGGGAGCCCCCGCGCCGGTAACCATGATTCCCTGGATGGAATTCATCCGTATATCGTTTTCAAGGATCATCTTGCCGAAGGCGCCGGTTGCGGCGGTGACCGCGTCCGACGCGCGGGTTTTGATTTTTCTGATAAGCTTTCCGTTCTCGATGGAAACCGCTTTGGTGGTGGTACTGCCGATATCAATGCCGATGATCATGACGCCTCCCTACAGGGTTTTTACAAAAATACGCAGGGCGCCTATCCCCAGAAGTGTGACGCTGGTAACGATGGCCCCCGCGGCAAAGACTCCCAGGATCACCGCAATCAGGGTTTTTCCCCTGGGGAGGCCCATTACCCAGGCCCCCAGGGTTCCCGTCCACGCGCCGGTCACGGGCAGGGGGATGGCGACGAAAACGGCGATACCCAGCCAGCCCCATTTTTCCACGCCGCCCTTCAGTTTTTCCCTGGCGCGGCCGACAAAACGATCAAAAAGATTTCTGTACCAGCGGAGGCCCCTGTCCGGGGCGCGGCCGTACAAAAGCCGGTGCAGGGTGGAAAGAAAAACCCAGCAGACCGGGGCTACCAGCGCGTTCAGCGCCGCCGCATAGGGATAGGCCGCGTACCAGGGAATCCCCCGGGCAATGGCAAAGGGAATTGCCCCCCGGAGTTCCGAAATGGGAAGGAATGACAAAAAGGCGGCCCAGCCCCAAACGGCTAAACCGCTCATTCCGGTTTCCTCCCGTCTCCGCTGTTTAGGATCAGCTCCCAATACTCCACATCCAGCCAGGAGTCCAGCTTGAAACCAATTTCGTTAAACCGGGCGATTTCCGGACGTATCATTGTACCTCTCCCTGCTACTATAGTCTTTTGAGGGTCCTTGTACTATACTCTTTTGGGAAAACGCGGCAGGAGGGATCATGAGGGAGATGCGGAGAAAAGACCGGAAGCGGGACAGGGATTTTGCGGAGGGGGTAGTGGACAAGTGCCTCTACGCCGTTCTCGCCACGGTGAGCGGCGACGGAAGTCCCTACTGCGTGCCCCTTTCCATTGTAAGGGACGGGGAGTGGATCTACTT
>JAISAK010000228.1 GCA_031266695.1 Treponema sp. | reverse complement strand
TTCTTCAAGCAAGATTCGGGACTGGAAAAGGAAGTAAGTTTTTTCGAAATTGAATCCTGGGCAAAGCTTGCGGAGCAGTGCTACAACCTTGGACGAAAGGGACGGGGTGTGCGCGTAGTCGGACGGCTGAAACAGGACAGGTGGAACAGTGCCGACGGAAAAACCCATTCAAAGGTCAGTATTGTCGCGGAGCATGTGGAATTCCGGCCGGAATTTAAAAAGGATGATGGTTCCGGAAAAACCTCCGCCTTTGCGGAGGCGGCTGCCTCGGAAGCCATGCCGCCTTCATACCCCGCGGGCATGGGTAATGCCGGGGAAATACCGGCCCTGGTCGAGGATCTTGAACCGGCGTTCTAGGCCTATTACCGTGAAGGAGGGGATGAAAAGAGCCTTCAGACGTTTTCCTTAGCCTGATAGAATCCGTTTTTCCAGTTAAAACGGCTTACGCCGGAAAGGGGAACACCTTCCTTCACGGATCTGATTAGATCGCGGTACAAGCCTTTTTTCAAAACAGGCCCGGTCAAATCAATGATGAATCGCTTAAAGCCCGCTTGTTCAAGAAAGGGGATTTTATCGGTTATCGAAAAGGGTTTCTCCGGTACTACCAGGGAACCTTCGGGGCCGGTAATGAGAAAAAAATCTTCACCCCGGCTGTCGGAGAATTCATCAAAATCATAAAGGGCGCCCAAATCCGCGCGGATACGGAACAGGGAAGGCCAGGCAAACACCGGGACAAAGACAAGGGAACGCAGGGCGGCGGTTTTGCCCGTAAGGCCTCTGTGACGCGCGCTGCCGCCCCGGCGGCCGGCGCCGTCCTGCCTCTGCAAAGACGCCTTTCTTCCCCCGGGCGGCATCCGCGGCTTTTCCCCGTCGTCCTTCTCCGGCCGCCTTTCCTGCCCGCTGTCAAAGGAAAAAGTTCTCTCCAGATTCTGCCGGTTGTTTTCATAGGGGGAAATAAATCCCTCAAGGCCCAGGGAAGCAATGAAAGAAAGGGCCCAACTGTTAAAAATGTAGAGCCAGGGGCCGGCAAGAAGCGAAACAGCGCGATCCCCGCTGGAATTACCGGCCGAACCGCCGCTCCCCCGAAACAGGGAGAGATGCCCCGGGTTATTTACCACAAATTGCCGGTAACCGCTTTTTATCAGGCCGCCGATTTCTTCCGCCGTAATTTCCGCCTGAGCCTGGGGAAAATAGGGATCAAGTGTAAGGATAAGATCCTCCGGCTTAAAAGGCAGAGACCTGCCGCCGGAAAGAAGCGCGGCGGCGCTTTTTCGCGTATAAGAAAGCATAACCTTAACCGGCCGGGAGGACTGTACGACGTAAAGATCCTCAATACGGGAAACGGACACATAGAGGCCCTCGGGAAAAGGAGCCGCCTGCCCATGTTTTAACGAAGCCCGGGCGGCGTCATTCCTGCGGGAGCAGGGCAATTCGGGAAAGGGCGCCTTTTCCCTGCCGGGAGTCCGCCTGAAGTCCCCGACGCTGCGGGGTATTACCGGCGCATAACGCCTTGCGGCTGCTTTTGTCTGAATAAGATATACCCTGTCCCCCGGCTCAAAACCTTCGGGAAGGGAAATCCAAAAACGCCCTTTCCCGTCCGAACTGCCGGCCGCGCCGTTCTCAACTCCCTCGTTTTCGGCTTCAACAAAACGGAGTTTGTGGGCAGCCCTTTCGGAATCGTCACGCCGGTGGAGACGCACCGAATCCCCCGCCGCCGGCAGATAAGAGGCGTCCGCAAAATCCTCCCGCGAGACAAGCCCCCTTCTCCCGTCCCCCGCCCCCTTCACTTTCAGCAGAGTCCCCAGGCTGAGGCCGGTACCGCCGTCCTGGGCCGGGTTTAGCCAGTCAAGGCCGGGCGCGGCGGGCGGGACGGCGGCGGATAAACCTGCGGTGGCAGGCGGAGCAGGGGCAGGCAAATCGGGCGCGTCAAAATAGAAAGTCGTCTTTGCCCGCGCGAAATCGTTAAGGAGCATTCCCCGCGCTTCCTTTATGCTGCGCTCTATTTTCTCTTCGCCGCCTTCCTGAACGGCGTCCAGTACCAAACGATACGCTCTGACAACCACGCCTACATAGTCGGCGCTTTTCATTCGTCCCTCAATTTTAAAGGAATTGATACCCGCCGCGGCCAGGGCGGGAATTCGCTCCGGAAGCTGCAAATCGCCGGGACTGAAATAATAACCCGCGCCGCCGCCTTCCTTCCGGCGGTAGAAGCGCCTGCATGCCTGGGTACACAAGCCGCGATTGGCGGACTTTCCCCCAAGGTAACTGGAAAAAAGGCAGAGTCCCGAGGCGCTGACGCAAAGAGCGCCGTGGACAAAAACTTCCAGTTCCATATTGGTTTTTTCCCGGATATCCTTCAGTTCGGCAAAACCAAGCTCCCGGGCAAGCACGGCACGGGAAACGCCGTAACGGGAAAGGAGGTTTGCCCCCCGGGAAGAGGCGATATTCATCTGAGTAGAAGCGTGAATTTTGAGAGAAGGAAAACGGGAATGAGCCATTGCGAGAACCCCAAGATCCTGCACAATAACCGCGTCCGCGCCGGTTACGGAAAGGTATTTGAGAAGCTGGTACATACGGTCAGCTTCCCGCTGCTCAAAAACCGTGTTTACCGTAACATATATCTTTTTCCCCGCGCGGTGCAGCGTTTTCAGCGCGCCTTCAAACTGGGAATAGGCAAAATTGGCGCTCCGCATGCGGGCGTTGAAATTTTTAAGCCCCAGGTATACCGCATCGGCGCCTTCTCCGATGGCGGCATCCAGGGCTTCGGGCGAGCCCGCGGGGGCCAGTAATTCAGGAGTCATTTTCTTCCGCCCGGCGGTTCAGTAATTCCACCGGTTCTTCCCTTGTGATAATCCTTAAAATCAACTATAGTAAAAAGAGGCTTTTCAAACTAACCGAATTTTGAAAAAAGCTCAATAGACTTGAGGCTGTCCCAACACTTCAGTTTTGGAACAGCAACCTTAGATTTACATGGAAAAGCGGACTTGACCGCTTTTCCAAGAGGTTGTTTCATCAGACCTTTGGTCTGCACCACCCGGGTTTTGGAACAACCTCACTTGTTCGACCGGCTGTCCGGCAACCCGGCCGTCTGCCCGAATTCCTTTAGTCCGGCGCAGACCTCGTAAAACTGTATTAGAGTTGTTCAATAACTTCAGGTATTGAACAACTTCCGCTGAAAAACAGCAGATTTGGTGGATTTCTTGCAGAAATCCACCAAATCTGCGAGACTTGTGAGACAACCAACCGGGTTGTTGAACAAGTCCATTTAAGGGGGCTTCCATGAGTAGTGGAATTACGATAACCGCCGCCAATTTTGAATCCGAAGTGCTGCAATCTCCCGTTCCGGTTTTGATAGATTTCTGGGCTTCCTGGTGTATGCCCTGCAGAATGATCGCTCCTTTTATCGATCAGCTTGCCGAAGAATATTCGGGGCGCATCAAAGTCGGC
>JAISAK010000211.1 GCA_031266695.1 Treponema sp. | reverse complement strand
GGGCATTTACTTTTTTTAATTTATCTACCGGAAAATTTCCGTTATTCATTTCTTCATAATTAAACGTATGCCTTGCTTTTTTGTCTTTTCTGGCCCAGAGTAAAGTTTCATGCGACGCGGTAAAAAAACGGCAGCTTAGATTCGGCGGGGCGTTGGGTTTAAACCACGTGATGTCGTTAAGCAGATGAAAATTATTTTTTTGCAAAAGATAGCCGCATTGATAGATGCTGTGGTAGGTGCCGGAAATCCAGATAGTTCCCTCCGGCTTAAGAACACGGCGGCACGCCCTTATCCATTCGTTGTGAAAGGCGGTGTCTTCCTCAAACCCCCTGCTTGCGTCCCACTTCCCTTTATTAACAGCAGCCATTCTGCCGTTTTGACAGGTGAATCCGTTATTCGAAAGCATATACGGAGGATCGGCAAAAATCATGGCGATTGAATTTTCGGGAAGATGGGATAAAATTTCCAGGCAGTCACCGTTGAACAGCACCGCGTTTTTAACGCGGCAATAGGGAGTTATTTCCGCCGCGTTGACGGCGGCTATAATGTCGTTAAAGGCCTTTTCCGCGGCGCCGTTTTTTCCGTCTCCCCGCGAAGGCTCAGAGCGATCCAAGACGTTTCCTTCCCTTGCAACAGGCTTCTAGAAGGCCTGTTTTAGAAGATCAAAGGCGTCCTCGCTGGAAACAGTCCAGGGAGAGAAGGCAATAAATTCCATGTTACGCGCCGCTTCAGCCACGGGGATCAGCCGGTCGAGGGAAAGGTTGAATTCCTTGAGGCGGGCGGGTACTTTAAGGATGCCCATGCGGCGGCGGATAAAGTCAACCGCCATGTTTGCCGAGTCGGAAACGGAGGCGCCTTCAACGGGTTCGCCCATCAGGACGGCAACTTTGGCGATTTTTTCAGGACGGGCGGTAACAAGTTTTTCCAAAATGTAGGGAAGCAGCACCGTAGAACTCCAGGATTTGGCCACCGGGAAACGGCCGTTAATGGCGTAGGACAGGGCGGTTCCGATGCCGGGAGCGCTCAGCGCGGAACCCAGGGACATGAGGAGGCCGGCGTTGGTTGAACCCCCCGCAAGGTCAAAGCTCTGATTGGCGTCCGAGAAGGAAGCTATCATCCGGGCGTAGAGAGAGATGGCCTGTTCAAGAAGGGAATCCGAGAGGAAGTTTGCGCGGGAAGAACAATAGGCCTCTACCGCAACGCAGAAACCGTCAAAGGCGGTAGTAGCCGCAAAGGCGCCCGAAAGCGATTCTGAAAGGTTGCCGTCAATGAGGGCGGCCGTACAGAGACGCTGGGGAGATTTTATCATTTTTACCGAACGGTCCCGGGGGTCTACGGCGATAAAATAATCGGCAAAAATAAAAGGATCCCGGCCGGTGGTGGGAATGGCAATATAGGGAAGGAATTCGTTTTCATTTTTTCTGCCGTCCATGAGATCAAAAATCGAAAGCCGGGAAGGCGCCATGATGGCCGCCATGCGGGCTATGGCCTGGGTTTTAAGCCCCCCAAAACCGATTATAGACGAACAGCGGGCGCCCCTCGCAAGACCGGCCGCGGTTTCCGCTACATCCGCGGTGGCCTGGGAGGGAATTTCATCGAAAACAATAACCTCTATCCCCGAATCTTCCAGAATACCGACAAGCCGCTCGATATTTTTATTTTCATAGAGCACCTGCTCGGTGGCAACCAGAACGCGGACGCCGATACGCCCGCAGATCACCCCTGCCCGGTTCACCGTATCCGGCCCGATAAGTATTTCCGGATCAAGCCTGAATGAAATATCCATTACCCTGTCTCCTGGCAGCCCGGCCGGAAAGCCTTCGGCTCCGCCGGGGCAAAGAAAAAAAAGGCGGAACCACGGCGCCATCCTTTGGAAAGAGCCCTGAGTTCCGCCAGTTTACGACTTTCCACAAGCCTATAAGCCGAAAGCGTCCATTATTTTATCCGCCGCAGCGTTGATAAGTTCCTCGTTGACATACGAAGGATTGTTGATTTTCGCCCGAAGTTCAGCTATCCGTTCTTCCCCGATTTCGGGGGCAGATTTGATCAGTTCAACAACCTGATATATCTCCGCCTTTTCCAGCGCTTCGGAGGAAAGGTTTATGGAATCGGTTCTGTCACTCCCCCGCGCAGGCTCAACCCTTCCGGGTTTTTTTTCGGGCTGAATGGGATCAATGTGACCTATTCTGTCAACCACCATATCTATATCCTTCTGCCTTCTATTATCGGCATTCTTCCTTTAATAGTTTACACGCTAATTGGATTTCTTTCCAGATATATATACTGAAAATTCGCCAATCTGTTCTTTTTTTTGGGCCAAAATAGCCAAAATTTCACTTGCGGAACCCCGGAGGTACTCTTCGTGAACCTTGGTCATTTCTCTTCCGATACATACATACCGGCTACCATCAACTTCGGCAAGATCTTCCAAAAGCTTGAGTATGCGGAAGGGTGATTCATAGAGAACCAAAGCTGCGTCCAAAGCCAAAAGTTCCCTGAGCCGGGAGCGCCGCCGGCCGGCCTTCGGGGAAAGGAAACCCTCAAAAATGATGGTTTTATCCATGCCGCCGGCCGCGCTTACCAGGGAAGCAAAGGCCGAAGGCCCCGGAATGGGGATAACCTCGTGCCCCGCTTCCGCCACAAGCCGCGCCAGAACCGCCCCGGGGTCGCTCAGGGCCGGAGTGCCCGCGTCGCTCGCGTAGGCAAGGGTTTGCCCCTGATTCAAGGCTTCAATTACCTTTTTTGCCGCAAAATCTTCGTTTTGGGAACGGCAGGAAAGCAGTTTTACCCGGATTCCCAGGTGGCTGAGGAGCTTTAAAGTCCTCCGCGTATCTTCGCAGGCTACAAGGTCGGCTTTTTTAAGAATCTCCACAGCCCGGAAGCTAATATCCCCCAAATTTCCGATGGGTGTGCCGATAATATAGAGAATTGCCACCCCAGCAGTTTGCCGGACTTGAGGAAATTTTGCAATACAATGAGGCTGTCCCAAAACTTCAGTTTTTGGAACAAGCTCCAATGAGCCGGTTGCGGGATTCCGCTTTGCAGACTGCCAAATCTATGGAGTATAAAAGCGCAGCAAACTCCGGCGAACCTTCGGTTCGACGCCGCTGGTATGGCTTTTCAGGCGGGATTATGGGTACTTATCTGCAGATTTTGGCCTTTGTCCTTATCGGCGTCGCGCTGCTCTGGTTCGGTTATACTCTTTTCATCGGCCCGCTTGCGGGGATTCGCCGGGTCTGGCGGCAGCGCCCGAAGCCTCCCCGCAAGGGGACGGGATTCCCCGGTGATCCCCAGGTCTGCCCGGTCTGTTCGGCCCGGCTGGACAAGAAGTATCTGGTTAAATCCCTGGCCTTTCCTTCCCTTACCGGCGGAAAAGACCGGCTTATGCACATCCGGGGCTGCGTCTACTGCATGAACGGCAGCCGCCCCCGGGTCTGTCCGGTCTGCGGGGCGCATCTCGGCGAAGACGATATCCTCGTTGCCCGTATGTTTGAACGCCCCCACCGCCGTTCCCACGTGCATGTGCTGGGCTGCAGCAGATGTAAAAAGGTTGGGAAGCTGAAGTAACGGGCCGTAATTGCCTCAGAGCTTTTCCCTTATCAGCGCCGCCTGGCTCAGCAGAAGTTCCCGGATTTCGTTACGCCTTTCCCGGTTCATCCTGGTAGAAGGCCCCGAGACGCTCAAGCCCCCGGCGGGATAGTTTTGCTGTGAGAGGATAGGAACCGCCACGCATATCAGGCCGTATTCCAGTTCTTCCATATCATAAGCGCAGCCGTCATTGCGGATTTTAACAAGCTGGTTTTGGAGTTCTGTTTTTGATTTTATGGTTTTTTGGGTAAAGCTTTTGAACTTAGCCTTGCTTAAGTAATAAAGGGAAGGGCAGCAAATCGAATGTACAGCGCGGGCGTTACCGGGTTTCGGATCCCTTTTTCCGCTTCTGGTTTGCTTTTGTATTCCTCAATATTTCTGAAATGGAAGCCGGCGATGCCGATGGTATTTACCGGTACGTAATCGCCCCATTTCTGGACGAATACGCTTCACTGACTTTTGAAAATGTCTGCCGCGAATACCTGCGGCATCTGAACCGGCAGGACAAGCTGCCCTTTCATTTTACCTCAATCGGGAATTGGCAGGACAAGGAACGCGAGCTGGACATTATTGCCTTTGGCAAAAACAAAAAAGATCTTCTCCTTGGGGAATGTAAATTCCGGCGGAACGCCCCTTTCGGCACGGCGGACATGAAAGCCGCGCTCGAAAAATATACCGGCGGAAACAAGCCGGTATGGTACTTCTTTTCCCGCAGCGGCTTTGGCCGGAAGGTAAAGGAATGGGCTGCCGGGCAGTCCGGCGAAGGGCTGCGGATTAATCCGGTAAGCCTGGCGGAGATTGTGAAGGGAACCGTATTATGTAAAGATTAGCCATGAAACCTTCGTTTCCCGGGTTCTGCTTTTTCCCCACAGCCGCCGCGGCAATTCTGCTGATTGCCGCCTGTATATTCTTCTCCGGCTGCTATACCCTCAGGCAGGGGACATCCATGCTGGGCTACCTGGGCAGGGCGGTTCCGCTGGAACACCTGGCCGGGGATTCCGCTTCCGAAGAAAATCGCCGCTTTGCCCGGCAGGTGGAAGATATTCGCCATTTTGCCATGAAAGAGCTGGGGCTTAGGGAAAGCAGGAATTACACCCGTTACGTGGAGCTTGATCGTTCCTATCTTGCCGCGGTGGTTTCCGCCTCGGCAAAAGATTCCTTTACCCGCCACGAATGGCGGTTCCCCCTTGTCGGCGCCATGCCCTACAAGGGTTTTTTCAATGTCGAAGACGCCCGGAAGGAAAGGGCAAAGCTTGAGAAAAGGGATCTCGATGTGTGGGTCCGGGGCGTGGACGCCTTCAGTACCCTGGGCTGGTTCAGGGACCCCCTTTATTCCTACATGCGCGATTATTCCCCGGGCCGGCTGGCGGATCTTATCATCCACGAGCTTACCCACGCCACGGTGTTCATCAAGGGCCAGGTACAGTTCAACGAAGAGCTTGCGGAGTTTGTGGGCAGCGAAGGCGCGCGGCTCTACATGGAAAGCCGGTTTGGCGCCGATTCCGAAGAATACCGGACAATGATTGACGGCGAGGCGGACAACAGGGTTTATGTCGCCTTTATCCGGGAATTGGCGGCGGAGCTGGAGCTTTTATACCGGAGCGGCGCGGATCGGGAGGAAAAGCTGCGCGAAAAGGCGCGGATTATAAAAGAAGCCCAGGCGCGTTTTACCGCGGAGTACGAAAGCCGTTTTTCCAGTGAAAACTACCGGGGTTTTGCCGAACTTCCCGTGAATAACGCCTACCTGGAGCTTTACCGGCTCTACTACGCGGAAGACAATTACTTTTCCGGTCTCTACGAGCGCTCCGGCGGGGACTTGCCGAAATTTGTTGCCGCCACCGCGGCGCTGAACAAATCAAGGGCGGCGCGGAGAAATCCAAGGGTGGAGATGGAACGATTCCTGGGATCCGGACAGTAGCAGTAAAATCGCCTGAAAGTGTAGTTTCTTTTTCTTATACGGGGTATTATTATTTCGGCTGTAAAGGAATCTGACGATTTTTGTTGAATTTGTGTTTTAAAAGAAGGATATTTGTTATTAAGGGAAATGTCGAAAAAACGCGATTTTGTAAAATTTTCCCTGAAAAACCGCAGGAGTATGGAGTATATTGATGAGCGATCGGTCTGACGATCCCAAAAAGGATAAAAAAAAACAAAAAGGCGGGGGCCCCCAGTTTCCCTTTGGCGGCCCCAAACTGCCGGACATGAAGCCCTTCGGCGGGTGGAAATTTTCCATTGTATATATAATTGTCCTTGTCATCGGGATGAGCCTTTTTAACTATGTATTTCTTAACCGGGTGAATCCCGCCATAGATTTTTCCGAGTTCAAGGCGCGCATTGCCAGCGGTGAAATAAAGCGGGTAGAGCTGACCGATTCCTACTTTACCGGGTATACCTCCCTCGCGCCGCGCCGCGAGTCCCGCACTCCTTTTCGCAGCCCCTATCTTCCCGCCCAGGAAGTGGTGTACCGCACGGTTCCCATCAATGATCCCGAGCTTATCAAGCTGATGGACGAAAAAAACGTTGCCTACTTTGCGGTTTCCCGCGAAGGCAGCACGATTCTCAATATCATCTTTTCCTGGGTACTGCCCATTGCCTTCTTCTTCTTTATTTGGCGCTTCCTCATGAAGCGGCTGGGTAATATGGGCGGGAACGTCCTATCGGTCGGCCAGAACCGGGCGGTAATTGTTGCCGAGGGCGACATTGTTACCCGCTTCAATGACGTGGCCGGCGTGGACGAAGCAAAGGAAGAGCTTGTCGAAGTTGTGGATTTCCTCAAGAATCCCGGAAAATATACCGACATCGGCGGCAAAATACCCAAGGGTGTGCTGCTGGTCGGCCCCCCCGGAACAGGCAAAACCCTGCTTGCCAGGGCCGTTGCCGGCGAGGCCGGCGTTTCCTTTTTCCGCATGAGCGGCGCCGATTTTGTGGAGATGTTTGTCGGCGTGGGCGCGGCCAGGGTGCGGGATCTTTTCAAGCAGGCCCGGGACAAGGCGCCGTGCATCATCTTTATTGACGAATTGGACGCCATCGGCAAGAGCAGAATCAATAATATCGCCGGCGGCAACGACGAGCGGGAGCAGACCCTCAACCAACTCTTGGTTGAGATGGACGGCTTTGACGGAACATCGGGCCTCATCATCCTTGCGGCCACCAACCGCCCCGACGTGCTTGACCCCGCCCTGCTCCG
>JAISAK010000185.1 GCA_031266695.1 Treponema sp. | reverse complement strand
GAAACGAATTCCTTTTCCAAAACCTCGGGTTTTACGCCGTTGCCAAAACGGACGATGTTTTATTGATGGAAAACAAAAAAAACGGAATTGCCTCCTTTGTCGCTTCCCTCGGAATAAATTCCGGCGGAGTAAACTCTGTTGGAGCGGAATCCGTTCCGCCGGAATCCGCTCCGCCGGAAGCTTCCGGCCTGCCCGCCGGCGCCGTGGTGATGAACTGCAATCCCTTTACCAGGGGGCATCAGTACCTTATCGAAAACGCGGCAAGGCAATGCGCCCGGCTCCGTGTATTTGTTGTCTCCGAAAACAAAAGCGCTTTCCCCGCGGACGCGCGGTACCGTCTTGTCCGCGAAGGAACGGCTCACATTAAAAACGTGCTGGTTCATCCCACCGGCCCTTACCTTATTTCGTCGGCGACCTTTCCCGATTATTTTTTGAAGGATTCCCTAAACGCCGCTTCCTCAATTCAAAGCATCAACACCCTTCTTGACCTTACGATTTTTGCCGAAGGTTTCGCAAAGCCCCTTGGCATAAACAGGCGTTTTGTCGGAACCGAGCCCTTTGATCCGGTAACCGCCGGGTATAACCGGCAGATGAAGGAAGTCCTTCCCCGCTTCGGCATTGAGGTAATTGAAATTGACCGGCTTGAGGAAGAAGGAGAAGCGGTAAGCGCAAGCCGGGTACGGCGGCTTCTTAAAGAGGGAAAGCTTGAGGAGATCCGCGCCCTTGTTCCGGAAACAACCTACGATTATCTTGTAAAAAACGGGACGCCCCGGGAGGCAGAAAATTAAGCCGGCCGGAACCGGCGGGGAATTCCGGATAAACGCGGAACAGTTTGTTTCGGGATGCCCTCCGGTCCTGCTGGAAGAAGTACTCGCCTTCCGCGAGGAACGGGTTCTGATACAGAAAAAACTGCTCGCCGCGCACGGGGTTCCCCTGCTCTGCCTGGGGCTCAACATGCCCGGCGAGTATAAACGCTTTCCCCTGGCGGCGCGTTCTTTCCGGGAAGAGTTCAGGATTGTAAAACTCAGCCTGGCGGCTGAAAAGATTGAAACCGCCGGCGAGGAATTTTATGAAACCCCGGGCGGTTACGCGGCCTTTATTCCCGCCGACGCCGATGCCGAAGAACTTAAGCAAATCGCGCTCCGCCTTGAGGACGGCCACTGCCTGGGGCGTCTTTTTGACATTGACGTACTAAACGGGAAGGGAGAAAAATTATCCCGCGGGGATTCGGGCCGGAGTCCGCGCCCCTGTCTTATCTGCGGCGGCGACGCCTTTGCCTGCGGCCGAAGCCGCGCCCACAGCGCGGCGGATCTGCGGGAAGCGGCCGTCGGCCTCATGGTAAAGGCGCTTCGGGAAAAGCTTGGCCGCCTTGTTGCCGGGGCCGCCCTCCGGGCGCTGATCGGCGAGGCGGCAATTACGCCGAAGCCGGGCCTTGTCGACCGCGCCAATAACGGCGCCCACCGGGATATGAATTTTTTTTCGTTCATTGATTCCTCGGCCGCCATTCTTCCCTACTTCCAAAGCTGCGCCCTGGCCGGCTTCGACGCCGCCGCCGAAACACCGCCCGAAGCTTCAGCCGAATCCCGGGCGCCGGCTCTTTTCAATTCCCTGCGTCCCGGGGGAAAAATTGCGGAACAGGAAATGCTTGAAGCGACCGGTGGCGTCAACACCCACAGGGGGATCATTTTTTCTTTCGGCATAGCAAGCGCGGCTTTCGGCGCTCTTTTTTTCCGCGGGGAGCGGGTTTCGGCGGAGCAGGTTTTGGATCTTGCCGGCGCGATGACGGCCCATGCCGGCGAAGACTTTGCGCGGAAAAAGGATCGGGGGGCGCTCTCGCACGGCGAAGCCGTCCAAAAGCGCTACGGCCGGGGCGGCGTCAGGGAAGAAGCTTCCCGGGGGTTCCCCTCGGTCCGCAATCACGGCCTGCCGGAACTGCGCCGCCTTCACGGGAACGGCGAAGGCATCAACGACGCGGGCCTTGGCGCCTTTCTCAGGCTGCTTCCGGTCACGGCGGACACCAACGTCATCCACCGCGCCGGCCCCGAAACCCTCAAGTCTATTCAGGAAGAAACCGCCGCCTTTCTTGACACCGCGCCCGATGTCCGGGCAATGCGGGAATATGCCGCAAAGCTTGACGAAGAATTTATCGGAAAAAACATCAGCCCCGGCGGCTGCGCGGATCTTCTGGCGCTTACGCTGTTCCTGCACCGGCTGTGCGGTTAGGCCGGTTCCCGCCCCGTTTCCGCCACAAACCTGCCTATCTCGGCCATACAGTCCTCCGCCTGGGGCTGGACTCCGACGAACTCGGCAAAGGCGTGTCCAAGCCCAAGATAGCGTATAACACGAACCGGGACTCCCGAAGCGGCAAGCTTGCGGGCATAGGCCTCGCTTTCAAGGCCAAGGCAGTCGAATTCGGCATAGGCTATCAGGCAGGGCGGCAGCCCCGCGAGGTTTCCCAGATAGGGGCTGACGTAGGGCGGACTTTGGTCCCGCAGTCCCAGCACGCAGCCCAAAACCCCTTCCGAGCTGCAGCGCATGCTCTTGATCCTGAAAAGAATCGATCTGCGGTGTTCTTTCAAAATTGTAAACTGGTCAAGCGAAAAACGGTAATTTTCATCTTCCCTTCCCGCAAGGTTTACCGTCGGGTAAAGGAGAACCTGGGAGCGTACCATGCCGGCCCCTTCGTCCCTGTCCTTCATGGCACAGACCGCGGCAAGGTTTCCGCCGGCGGAATCTCCGGAAATACAGATTCGGTTTTTGTCACCGCCCAGGGACGCGGCGTTTTGATAAATCCATTTCAGAACCGCGTAACAGTCGTCAAGGGAGGCGGGGTAGGGATGCTCCGGCGCCAGCCGGTAATCAAGCTGTACGCCGACGCAGCCGGACAGGGCCGTTACCTGCTTTACTATTTCTTCCACCACATCGGGATGCCCCGCGGCAAATCCGCCGCCGTGGATATAATAGAAAACCGGCCGCGGGGCCGCGCCGCCTTCCCGGCGGTAAACGCGGACAGGTATTTCAACGCCGGCGTTCCGCACCGTGTCATGGCGGACCGATACGCCTTCGGCAAGGGGCAGACTCTGAACGCCGTTGAAAAAGCGGCGCATGAAAGCGGCCAGCAGCCGGGGGTTTCTGTTTTTCAGAAAAAGCGGCAAAAAAAGCTGTATAAAAAATCCCCGCAGGCCCCTTACGACGGGCTCCGTGATTTCAAGGAGTCTTCTGTCCATGGCGCCGGGACGGTCGTCGTCGGGGATGGGCTTTACCAGTATATCGATTCCCCTTTCCCTGACAAGGTGCTGCTTCTTTCGCAACGCCTCAAGCAGGGAAGGGGGATACGCGCGCACTTACAGGGTATCCGGGGAATCGAGCGGGGCGGGAAGCTGCATGGTGGTTTCAAGATAACCCATGCGGCGCTTTCTTACATTGATCTCCATCAGCGCGTAGCCGTCTTTCTCCACGATACGGAAGCCGCGGATTGAAACCGGATCCTGATCCGATATGCCCGCTTCGTCGGCAATGGAACCGCGGACAACTTTTTTGACCATGTATGTCGAAGAATAGGAACTGCCCTGGGCGGGGGAGAGGACAAGCCCGAAAAGAGGCGCGGCGATACGCTCGCGGCTGTCAAGCTTTGCGGCCTCCACAAGGGGAACGTCCGGCCGGGCCGAAAGCCTGAGAATACGCCGCCGGGGTTCGGAATCCGAATCGGGGCCGGTGGTTTCAAGGGCGACGAGCTCTCCGGGCCGCGCCTGAAAAAGCAGGTCCTGCAGTGCGGGGATCAGGGCGCCCTGGGGGGCGCTGATCCTTTCGCCGTTAATGGCGCCGATCAGGGCTCCCTCGGGAACCCGGTGTTCCGAAGCGGGGGTATTCGGCGCGACGTAAATAATTTCCGCCCCCGAAGATATTTCGCATAACGAAAGGCCGAGCCAGGGACGCTCGGCTTTTCCGCCCTTGATCATCGCGGGAAGGGCGGCGGCAAGGCGTTCCGCGGGAACGGCGAAATTAAGCCCCTGGTACTGTTCAATGCCGGCGTAGACAATTCCCACAAGCCGCCCCGAGGTGTCGATGACGGGCCCGCCGGAGTTGCCGTGATTCACCGCGGCGTCGATCTGGATAACGTCGCCCATCTGGAGAAAACGCCGGCTCGGCGCCGACACTATCCCCGACGTTACGGTTTTTTCAAGGCCGCCGGGGGAACCGATGGCCAGCACCGTATCGCCGACCTGGGGGATTACCCGGTCGACGACGGAAAAAACAAATTCGGGTTTGTATTCGGTTTTGATAAGGGCAAGATCCATAGCCTTGTCCCAGCCGACAACCCTGGCGGGAAAACGGGGGCTTGTGGAATCGCCCAGGCGGATATACATGCGCGAATAACCCTCGTAGGTCGGATCAACCTCGCTGGAAATGACGTGGTAATTGGTAATGAGCAGCCCCGAGGCATCCACAAAGAAAGCGGAACCCAGCACCCTGTCATAGATTCCCCTTCCCCTCTCTATGCGGATTCCCCGGTCAACAAGAACGGTGGCCACTCCCTTGACCATGTCCGCTACGCTGTCCCTTCCCCGGGCGTAGGAGATCAATTCTTCGGGAACAAGCGGGTCCGCGGCGCTGCCTTCGGCAGCACTCCCCCCGGCAGCGCCCCCTTCGGCGGCAGCCTGCGCGGCGGCAAAAAAGAAAGCCGCGGCCCGGCGCTGTTTTACCGCGGCCGCCTGTTCAAGAAAAAGCAGGGCGTCGTCAAAATTCAGGGGACGCATACCGTGAACCTGCACCGCCGAAAGAAAAGCGCCCAGATTGTCGCCGTCGGAAAGCTTTTTCTTTGCTCCGGCAAGCACAAAATCGGGCTCCATGCCGGTACTTTCCACCTTTACCCCGAGACTCGCCAGGGAGCGGCTTAAGGAAGCGGCGTCATCCCATCTTTCTTCCTCGATGGCTCTGCGCTGAACCTTTTCCAGATTGACAATCGCCTCTTCTTCCAGGGCGGCAAGGACTTCCGCGTTTATCCCCTCCTCTCCGCCTTCGGTTTCTCCGTAAAGTTCCCGGTAAATGCCGATAAGATCAACGGCCCTGGCGGGATCTTCGGAGGTGTAACGCCTGATATCATCCACCCGGAAAGCTTTCGCGGAACGCCGGGGAGGGGAAAGCCGCTCTTCCTGGGTCGCTATGGAAAGGCATGAAGCCGCCAGGCAGACAACAAGCGGCAAAACAAACAACCGAGCCGATTTCAACTTTTCAAAAATACCAAAAAAACCACACATAATTCTATCTGTCCTGTTTATCCGTTCTTGTTTCAGAATATTCCCTTACACCATCTTCGTCCATATCCCATGAATAAACAACCGAAGCGTCCTCCCGATACTCTTCCGAAGTCTCGAACACGCCGTCGCCGTTCCAGTCGCTTTCCGTGAATCCGACAACCCAGTTAAGGGGCGGCTCCTCCCCGCCGGTTGAAACGCCGGAGGCCGCGCGGAAATACCGCAGCGTCTCCATGCGGGAATCCAGATCAAGATCGACCCTTTGCAGGAGGGGCCTGCCTCCGGCGAATTCGGTTACGGAAACAGGCCTGCCGTCAAGTATCTCCGTCGCCCGCAGGGGAACGCCGCGGTCAAGATCTATCCATTCAACGGCGCCTTCAAATTCAGCGCTGGGCCTGCGGATGACAACGGAAAAGGAGACAAGGCTTCTCCGGCTTATCCGGGGGTACAAGCTCTCCGCCCGGGGATAGAGAAGGCCGGAGTAGCGCGGACTTGCCGCAAGCTCAATAAAACGAATAGGGGCGAACTGAAAATCGCCCGGCCGGGGAATATAAGTGACCCCCGCAAGCTCGGCGCGCAGGACGGCGGGATAGGACTCCCAAAAAACCAGCGCCCTGGTTCTGTCCTCGTTCCTGACGGGGAGCCCCGGCCCGGGGTCCGCGGAAGACGCTGGTTCTCCGCCCGGCGCGGAATAATTTTCGCCCCCCCGCGGGTCCGGCGGGACAACCTGCTCCGCCAGCAGGGGAAGACCCCCGGCGTTAAACGAAACGCGAAGCTCCGCGAGGCCGTCCTGATCCGGGTCGTAGTAAAAATCACGGACAATCCCTTCCCGGTAAACGCAGCGGGTTTCTGGAAAACCGTCGCCGTCGTCGTCGCCG
>JAISAK010000111.1 GCA_031266695.1 Treponema sp. | reverse complement strand
CTTGGCGTCCTTTGCGGTTTCTCTTAACGAAGAACCCACCTGCGAATCAATTTTTGTCGAACTAAAGGTTTGTAGTCGGATAAGTTTTTGCTAGTACCTTGTAAAGGCTAAAACACCTGATATTTCTTTAAGATTCACCACAGAGTACGCGGAGTTACACGGAGGACACCCCAAGAAACACGCGGGAGCGTGTTGAGAGATTGAAAGCAGCATGGTGTGAGCCCCGGCAAAAGCCACAGTACCGGAGTAACTGTCTTAGGGGCGTTAAACCAGATTTATAACAAAAACTCCGTCGAACCAAAGGTTCGCAAACTCCGTGCCCTCCGTGGTTTTCTTTAATATTTTGTAATTACTCATACCAATCTGTTTAGACTTTACAAGGTACTAGTAAAACTTACTTCAACAGCTACATTATTTTTAAAAAAGCCGGTATTTTCAAGACTGACAAATCCGTGCAGACCGCTTCTTAAACAACGGGTAAAAATGTACCTTTGTTTCATATTCCTATCTGGAAAATTCAAATCTATAGGGTATACTCTTATAGTATGAATAACAACAAGCGAAAAAAGCCTTTTGTCCGCCCTTCCGGGGCGGCTTTGAAAACCCTGGCCGCCCTTGCCTCGGCGGTTTTGTTGTCCTCCTGCGCGGCAAAGATTACGGGCGGCCTCGGCGCGTCCGGCTCCGGCGACTTTATTGTGACGGCCGGTCTCCAGCCGAAGGTTTCGGCCCTTATCCGCTCTTTTAAGGCCCTTGCCGGGGAAACAGATCCCCGGGCGCCGGTCATCGACGGGGCGGCAATTGCCCAATCCATGTCGTCCGCCCCGGGCGTAGCTTCGGTTTCGTTCCGTAATTCCGCCCCCGCCGCCATTGAAGGGCCGGTACGGATTTCCCGGATAAGCGATTTCCTCGCGCCGGCGGAGGACGGGCAGGCCCGGGGTTTTATCCGTTTCGAGCAGGCTCCGGAAGGCGGCCGTTGTACCATCACCCTGAGCCGCGAATCGGGGCCCGGGATTCTCTCTCTCGTTTCCCCCGATATTTCCGCCTACCTCGAGGCCTTGATGGCGCCCCTGGCGACCGGGGAAGAATTGGACAGAGCCGGTTATCTTGAGCTGGTAAGCAGCCTTTACGGCCCGGGGCTTGCGGAAGAAATTTCCCAGGCAAGAATTACGGCGGCAATCGAATTTCCGGGCCCGGTTCAAAGTATCCGGGGCGGTAAGTTTTCCGGCTCAAAGGCCGAATTTGACATAGCCCTGCTTGACCTTCTGGTTCTTGAAACACCGCTTGATTATGAGGTAGTGTGGCGCCCGGCGCGCTGAAATTAATACAGGATCGCTTCATTCGGCGGGTTTTCCTCCAAAAGTTCCGGCCGTACTCTGTAAATTCGGGCTTCGCTTTTCTTTCCCTTGCTAATATTTCCCCTTGGCAATAAAATACAGGTATAGGATTTTTAAACCGGCCGGGTTTGGGGCAAGGCTCTGCTAGGGGGTAAGCCATGAGCCTTTTCAAAACACGCCGGCGCGGGTCTTTGGCCCGGCGAAACCAGCATAGGAGTGGGGGTATTCATGGCGGCAGCAGCAAGAAAACCGGGTGAAGATATTGATTTTCCTCCGGAACTGATTTCATTTATCGACGAATGGAAGGTAAAACCGGGAAGTCTTATCATGATTTTACACAAAACCCAGGAAGTTTTTGGGTTTATTTCCCGTCCGGCGGCGGAAAAACTTTCCAGAATAACGGGAATTCCCCTGGCGCGGATCTACGGGGTTATCACCTTTTATCACTTCTTCAAAACCACAAAACCGGGAAAATTCAAGATATCCGTGTGCCTGGGCACCGCCTGCTACCTTAAAGGAGGGCAGGATCTTATTGAAGAGGCCCGGAGCCTTCTGGGACTTTCCGAGAACGGAGTAACCGAGGACGGCCTTTTCTCTATCGATCCCGTCCGCTGTGTCGGCTGCTGCGGACTTGCTCCGGTAATGACCGTGGGGAACGATACCTACGGAAAACTTACCAAGGATATGCTCCCCGGAATCATCGCAAAATATCAGAATGTCTGAGGCAAAAAGCCCGGAGGATTATTTGCATTTCACGTTAGCCGACCTTATAACCGATATTGCGCAGAACGCGGCCGAGGCAGGCTCTTCCCTGGTGGAGCTTGAAATAACGGAAACGGACAAAGGCGCCGGGGGACGGCCCGAATTTCGCTTTGTTGTAAAGGATAACGGCAGGGGTATGAGCGAAGAAGAACTTGCCCACGCGACGGATCCCTTTGTTACCGACAGGGTGAAACATCCCGGGCGGAAAATAGGCCTTGGAATTCCCTTTCTGATTCATACCGCCGGGCAGTCCGGCGGAGGCTGGGACTTGAAGTCGGAGAACAAGGGGGAACTTCACGGAACCACGGTGACCGCCTGGTTCGATTTAAACAATGTGGATACGCCTCCGGTCGGAGACCTTTCGGGAATGTTCCGGACAATTTTTCTTTTCGAAGGACCCGGCGATGTGCGTATCCGCCGTTCATTAATAAAAGAAAACAGGGCAGGCAGGGAATACGAGGTCCGCAAGTCGGATCTCGCCAAAACCCTGGGGGAACTGGAAGACGCCCAGTCCCTTATATTACTGGATCAGTATTTGCGATCCTTGGAGGAAGGAGACTAAACATGGCTAAAATGACTCTGGAAGATTTGAGGAAACTCAGGGATTCCAAAAAAAACGATCTCCGCAAAAGGGATCCAAAGGGCAAGGAGATACATATTATTGTCGGCATGGGAACCTGCGGTATTGCCGCAGGGGCAAAGGCGACCCTGGACACTTTTATCAAAGCCCTTGACGACCATAAGCTGGCGGATACCGTATTGATACGGCAGACCGGCTGCATGGGCTTCTGTCAGTCGGAGCCGACGGTCGAAGTGATCGTACCCGGTATGTCCTCGGTGATCTACGGCAAGGTTGACGCCGCCGCGGCGGAGGATATTGTTAAACGGCATCTTATCGGCAGGGAACTTTTGGATATTTGTATCCTGGACAGACCCGCCGGAAACGCAAGGCAAGGGGGAAACGATGGCGTATAACCACTATATCCTCACCTGCGGAGGAACCGCCTGCGAATCCAACAAGGGCGATGAAATTTACAAAACCCTGATTGCCGAAGCCGAAAAACAGGGCGTTAAAGGCGAGGTGCAGATAGTCAAAACCGGCTGTTTCGGATTCTGCGAAAGGGGCCCCATTGTCAAGGTTCTTCCCGAAGATTCCTTTTACGTCGACGTAAAACCCGAAGACGCGGAAGAAATTATCGCCGAGCAGATCGTCAAGGGGCGGGAAGTGCCCCGGCTTCTTTACAGGGACGATGGTGAAAAAAAGAAAACCCAGGCGGTGGAGGACATTCAGTTCTACCGGAAACAGTCCCGGGTGGTTCTGCGAAACTGCGGCGTTATTAACCCGGAAAATGTCGATGAATACATAGCCCGCGACGGTTACGCCGGCCTTGAGAAGGTACTCTTTGAATGGACCCCCGAACAGGTTATCGAAGAGATGAAGATCTCCGGCCTCAGGGGACGGGGCGGCGCGGGCTTCCCCACCTGGCTCAAGTGGGATCTTGCCCGCAAGGCCCGGGGGGACATCAAATACGTTATCTGCAACGCCGACGAGGGTGACCCGGGGGCCTACATGGATCGGTCTACCATCGAGGGCGATCCCCATTCGGTCATCGAAGGGATGATCACCGCAGGCAAGGCTATCGGCTCCAATCAGGGCTTTGTGTATATCCGCGCCGAGTATCCCCTGGCCATTAAACGCCTCGGGATCGCGCTGGGGCAGGCCCAGGACTACGGCCTTTTGGGGAAAAACATTCTGGGTTCCGGCTTCGATTTTGACATCGAGATACGGCTCGGCGCGGGCGCCTTTGTCTGCGGCGAGGAAACCGCCCTTATCAAATCCGTTGAGGGAAACCGGGGTATGCCCGTTCCCAAGCCGCCTTTCCCGGCAAACAAGGGCCTCTGGCAGCGGCCTACCATCATCAACAATGTGGAAACCCTCGCCAATATTCCGGTTATTACCGCCCGGGGCGGGGCGGAGTTTGCCAAAACCGGAACGGAGAAATCCAGGGGAACCAAGGTTTTTGCCCTTACCGGAAAGATAAAAAATTCGGGCCTTGTGGAAGTGCCGATGGGGACAACCCTGAAGGAAATCATCTTTGAGATCGGCGGAGGCATCAAGGGCGGAAAAAAATTCAAGGGAGTGCAGACCGGCGGTCCTTCGGGGGGAATCCTTACCGAAAAAGTTTTGGACACCCCCATTGATTACGAAAGACTTGCGGCTAACGGATCCATG
>JAISAK010000092.1 GCA_031266695.1 Treponema sp. | reverse complement strand
CAACCAACCGGGTTGTTGAACAAGTCCAATCATTGGGGGTTTTCTTTGGCAGTCAAGAGTAGTTCCGCGGAAAAACGCCACCGGCAGAGCGAGGAGCGGAGGCTCCGCAACAAGTCGGTTAAAAGCGCGGTCAGAACCAGCGCAAAAACATTCGTAGGGTTGGCACGGAAGAAAGATCTTCCCGGGGCCGAGGCCGCTTTGAAAGATATGATCAGGAAAATCGATTCCGCCGCCCGGAAGGGCATTATCAAGAAAAACACCGCGGCCCGAAAAAAATCGCGGATGCAGTTGTTTTTCAATTCCGTCAAAGCGGCTCAGTAACCGGGCCCGCCGCGAGAGGGTGTGATGGCGGTAAAAAAATATACGAAAGCCGATGTTGTGGATTCACTGTACCAGAAAACCGGCATGAGCAGAAAAGAAATCCGAACCATCATTGATCTATTTATTGATGAAATAAAAGACGCCCTTATGCGGAAGCTGGTGATAGAACTCAGGGGCTTCGGCACCTTCGAGGTCAAGGTGCGCAGGGGCAGATCAAAGGCCAGAAACCCCAGGACCGGCGAAGCTATCGCAAGTCATTCCCACGGTATTGCCGCGTTTCGTCCGGGGCGGGAGCTGAAGCAGGATGTGTGGAACATCACCGACGAAAGCAAACTTTCAACAAAAAATGATTAAGGGGCGGAACAGGGACGGAATAAAAATCTTTTTTATTCATTTTGGTTTAGTCCTTTTCGCTTCCCTGCTTTTTGCGGGGTCCTTTCCAAACCTTCTTGTCGAGCGGGGCCTGCCCATTCTTGCCTGGTTTGCCTATGTTCCGGTTTTTATCCTTATTCAAAGGACAAGCCTTGGGGCTTCGGTTTTCTGGGGGGCCCTTTACGGTTATACGGCCTACGGCCTTTTCAATTATTGGCTGAGTACTTTTCATCCCCTGGCGGGGCTTATCGTCGACCTTATCTACCTTGCGTATCTCGCCGTTCTTTTTTTCCTTTTGAAACTGGCGGATATATTTTTCCCCAAAAAGGCGTACCTGGTTCAATGGGTAATCTGGATCGCCTATGAATATCTGCGGACCAGGGGATTCCTCGGTTACTCCTACGGAATTACCGGTTATTCCCAGTGGTGCGTAATTCCCCTTATCCAGATTGCGGGCCTTTTTGGGGTGTGGGGGGTTTCGGCTCTTGTGGTGTTTCCCTCGACATGGCTTGCCGCCGCCCTGGGGGGCCGGAATTTCGCGGAGGGCCTTAAAGGGGCGGGGGCAGCCCTGAAAGAATTTTTCCACAGGGAAAAAATTTCCGCCCTCTGCTGGGCGGCCGCCCTCTGCGCCGCCTTCGTTTACGGCTTTGTTTTGCCGAAGGATTTTTCCGGATACCCCGAAGTGAAGCTTGCCCTTATTCAGCATAACACCGATCCCTGGAGGGGCGGCATAGACGAATACCGGAAGAATTACGAAGTGCTCCGCCGGCTTTCCGACGAAGCCCTGCGCTCCGAGCCGAAGCCCGATATGGTGGTGTGGTCGGAAACAGCCTTTGTTCCCCGAATCTACTGGCACGAAACCTACCGGGACGATCCGGTTTCCTGGATTTTGGTAAAGGAACTGCTGGACTACCTTGCCCTGCAGGATGTTCCCTTTGTCCTGGGGAACGACGACGCCCGCAAAGAACCGCCGAAAAACCCCGAAGAAAATTACCGGGTCGATTATAACGCGGTAATGCTTTTTGAAAAAGGGAAAATAACCCAGCTTTACCGCAAACTCCACCTGGTGCCCTTTACCGAACATTTTCCCTACGGAAAACAGTTCCCCTGGATATACCGGGCCCTTGAAAACGCCGATACCCATTTCTGGGAAAAGGGCAGCGAGGCCACCGTGTTCAGGGGTCCCGGCTTTACCTTTTCAAGCCCTATCTGTTTTGAGGATACTTTCGGCTACCTCTCCCGGGAGTTTGTGCGGAACGGCGCGGAGCTTATCGTGAACCTTTCCAACGACGCGTGGTCGCACAGCCTGCCCGCGCAGAATCAGCATCTTTCCATGGCCGTGTTCCGGGCAGTGGAAAACCGGCGTTCCCTGGCGCGTTCCACGGCGTCCGGCCAGACCTGCGGCGTAGATCCCGCGGGCAGGGTCTTTGCCCTGGCGCCCCCCTTCGAGGAGGCATGGATCACCGTCGAACTTCCCCTTGTAAAAGAGGATACCCTCTATACCCGTTACGGGGATTTTTTGGCGGCCGGTTTTACCGCCGCCGCCGTCATCCTGTTGATTTTCGGTTTTGTGTCGTATATACTGAAAAAAATCTCCCTGTCGGAAGGAAGGAGTCCATGAATATCCGCAAAAAGATACTCATTGTCGATGATGAGAAAATAAATCTTGACTTTTTCGAGTTGATGCTGTCAAAATTGGGCTTTGTTGTGGAAGAGGCCAATGACGGACTCGAAGCTCTTGAGAAGGTAAAAAAATTCTATCCCGATTTGATCCTGCTTGACAATGTCATGCCCCGAATGTCCGGATGGGAAGTTACCAAAGCGCTCAAGGGCGATCCCCGGTACCGGGAAATACCAATCATCATGTTTTCCGCCCTTGACGACGTCAAGGACAAGGTTGCCGGATTTGAGCTTGGGGTTGATGATTATATAACCAAGCCTTTTAACTTTTCCGAAGTTTTGGCGCGAATCAAGGCGACGCTGCGAAGCCGCGAATTGTTCGCCCAGATAGCGGTACGGGAATCGCGCCTTTCCCTTGCGGAGGAATTAAACCGGGACATGAAGAAAAGCCTGGCCGGTTTTGTCAAAAGCATTGACGAGCTTGATTCGGCCATTGCCGCTGTTGCCAAAGACGGGACTCCGGAGCAGGCGCAGGCAGCGGCGGTGAAGGAAAAGACCCAGCAGGTACGGAAGTATATCGCGGAACTGGACGCCCGGATTGAAAAAACCGCTCTGGAATGGGAAGATCTCAAGAAAAACGAAATAGGGCTTTCGGTTCTGGAAAATCAATTGCGTAAATTTTTAAGTACGGCCGACGGCAGATAAAACAGGAGAAGGGATGCCCAAGCAAGAGGGGAAAAAGAGGGAGAACGCGACCGTAGTGGTTCTTGGCAAAAGCACCAACTTCAACGGTTTTCTTAAATTCAGGGAGACTCTTCGTATACAGGGAAAATTCAAGGGAACCATAGAAGCCACCGGCGCGCTTATCGTAGACAAGGGCGCCGTGGTCGAGGCGGATCATATTTCGGTGAGTTCCCTTACGGTATATGGAACGGTGGTCGGCGCCGTTCACGCGCTTGACAAAATTGATATGTTGAGCGGCGCCGAGGTTCACGGCGATCTCAGCGCCGCCCGGCTTCGCATTGCCGACGGAGTCATATTTGAAGGCCAATGCACCATGACCGGGGTGGATAAGGAAGTGGAAATATTTTCCCGTCCCACGGAAGAGATAAAAGCCGAGTTGCAGAGAACGAATGTCTGAAGATGAAGAAGACAGCCCGGCCGGGGAAGCCGGAAATTCCGCATCGGAGCTGGTGCGGAGGCTGAAAGAAAAATCACTAACCCTTGCTTTGGCGGAATCCTGTACCGCGGGGCTGGCTGCCGATCTTGTAGCGCGGATTCCGGGCGCCTCAAAAGTTTTGTGGGGTTCCTTTGTAAGCTATACGATTGACGCGAAGGTTTCCATGCTTGGGATTGATCGGAAAAAGATTGAAAAACACGGCGCGGTGAGCGGGGAAACAGCCTGTTTAATGGCGGAAGGCGCTTTAAGGAAAAGCGGCGCCTCTCTCGCGGCGGCCGTAACCGGGCTCGCGGGCCCCGACGGGGACGGGAGCGGGGTACCGGTAGGTACCGTCTGGATCGCGACAGCCGCGGGGGAGGGCGGCGCGGAAGCGGAGGTCTTTCATTATCAGGATTCAAGGGACGGGGTACGGCGCAAGGCGGCTTCCCGGCTTGTAATGCAGGTATTGAAACGGATCAAAGAAACGAATTAAAAGTATTGACAACGGGAATTAAATTAATTATGATAGATGTATCCTTTCAGAATGTTAAGAAATAATCATCCAGGAAATGTGTATTATCAACAAAGCGTAGATAAATATATCCTTTCTTTTCTCCGATAAGTCTGTTCGGAGATATGGTAAATCCGATAGGTGGTTTAAAAATGGCAATTTTACGCAGAGGTCGAAAACCCAAGACCAGGGAAAATGAGGAAGCTCCGGAGTTAATTTCGGGAACGGAAGATTCTGTTGACACTGTTCAGTCTGCCGGCAACGGAAGCGGATGGGAACGCGCTTCTTTGGGCGAGGAAGCCGAAACATCCGCTGAAGAAGACGGGGAAAAGCCGGGGCGGGTTGTGGTACGGGCAAGGACAAAAAAAACCCTGGACGCCGAGGCGCCCTCGTCCCGTTCCGGCGGCGGAATTTCCGGGGAAGTTTTCCGGGACGGTGAAGATGAGTATTCCCCGGGCGCCGCGCCCAGGACGGGCGGCGCCCGGGGAAGCGCGGCCGGCGGGAACGGAAACCTTGGCGATGCGGGCGGCAATAATGGGGAGCCTGTTTTTCATCGCGGCTCCGGCCGTCCCCGGGGACGTTTCGGCCGCGGCCCCGCGGGGGGTCAGCCCGCTTCGGGTGTCCAGAATTCCTATCCGGGGAACGGAAACGGCGATGATGCGGGCCATTCCGCGGGGGGCCGCGGGGCGGCCGGCGCGGCGCCCTACGCAAACCCCGGCGCGGAGATTCCCGCGCCGTCCCTGCCGTTTCCCGCGCTGCCCAAGAATTTTCCTTCCATGCCGGACATTTACGGCCGGCCCGAGCCGCGGCTTGATCAGGATAACGGTAAACCCCGGCTTACCATCAACGAGCTTATCAGGCTTAATATGATAGATCTCCGGGAGCTGGCGGGGTGCTACAATATTTCCCATGACGATATGGTTTCCCTCAAAAAACAGGAGATTGTTTTTTCAATCCTTAAGGCCCATACGGAGCGGGGCGGCATTATCTACGCCTACGGATCCCTTGAGATACTTCCCGACGGCTACGGTTTTCTGCGCAGTCCCCAGAACTCGTATCTGCCCGGCCCCGACGATATCTATATCAGCCCCAGCCAGATAAGGCTTTTTGCCCTTAAAACCGGGGACACGGTTTACGGCCAGATCCGCAGCCCCAAGGAGCAGGAACGTTTCTTCGCGATGCTCCGGGTAGAAACGGTCAACTACGATGATCCCACGGTTGCCCAGAATCGTATTCCCTTTGATAACCTTACCCCCCTGTACCCAAACGAAAAGCTTGATATGGAAACAACTACCGAGGGAATATCCGAGCGGATCATCAACCTTTTCTGTCCCATCGGCAAGGGGCAGCGCGCCCTCATCGTGGCGCCTCCCCGCACCGGCAAGACCATCATGATGCAAAAGATCGCCAACGCGATAACCAGGAACCATCCGGAGGTGTATCTTATTGTCCTTCTGATTGATGAGCGTCCCGAAGAAGTTACCGATATGGAACGTACCGTCAGGGCGGAGGTAATCTCCTCAACCTTCGACGAACAGGCCACCCGGCATGTGCAGGTAACCGAAATGGTTCTGGAAAAGGCAAAGCGCCTTGTGGAGCATAAAAAGGATGTGGTTATCCTTTTGGATTCCATAACCCGCCTTGCCCGGGCATATAACCAGACCGTTCCCACTTCGGGAAAGATTCTTTCGGGCGGCGTTGACTCCAACGCCCTTCACAAGCCCAAGCGCTTTTTCGGGGCTGCCCGGAACATAGAGGAGGGCGGAAGCCTTACAATTATTTCCACCGCCCTTATTGAGACCGGCAGCCGCATGGACGAGGTTATTTTTGAAGAGTTCAAGGGCACCGGCAATCTGGAAATCAATCTTGACCGCCGTATTTCCGACCGCCGGCTTTTCCCGGCCATCAACATCAAAAAATCCGGTACCCGGAAGGAAGAGCTTCTCCTTTCCGAAGAAGCGCTCCAGAAGATATGGATACTCCGCAAGGTTATTAACCCCATGGACGACATTGAGATTATAGAACTTCTGGTTGACAGGATGAAAAAAAGCAAGAATAACGAAGCCTTTTTAAGGTCGATGAACACGGGGGCCGCGGGAGTTGACTAAACATGGTTTTATGTAGTAAACCTGAAGGGGCCTGAAAACCGCAAAGGCCGATTTCAATTTGGAATTGGCTCATCCTTAAACCCGGTTGTTTTAGGGGCCGCGACGCGGTAAACCGCCGGCCGGAAGTTGGATGAAATTCGGAGGAAAGCAAACATGAAAGAGAAGATACATCCCAGGTATGAACTTACTAAAATTACCTGCGCCTGCGGGAATGTAATTGAGACCCGTTCTACCGCTAAAGATATCAAGGTGGAAATTTGTTCCGCCTGCCATCCTTTCTTTACGGGCAAGCAAAAGCTGGTTGACACCGCCGGCCGCATTGAACGCTTCAGGAAGAAATACAATATCAAAGAGTAGCCCTGTTGGTTTAAAGCCCTTCCGCGCTTCATTCGAAAGCGCGGTTTAGTGGATATTAATGTAATACCGTTCCAGATACGCGATACGCCGGCGGGCCTCGTTACAGCGGCTGCTTTGGGGATATTCCCTGATCAGGCGGCGGTAATAGTCCAGCGCGGTAAGGATGTCCCTGCCGGGGCTGTTGGCCTCGTAGAACTGGCCGTACAGCCAATAGGCCTCGTCGCTTCCCGAAGGGTAATGCTCCCGAAATTGGTCGAGAACCGAAATGGCGGACGCCACCCGGCCTGCCTCAAATTCCTCCCGGGCCCTGCCAAGATAATCCCCGGGAGGAAGCTCCGCGGGAATTTCCGGGGGTCTGTTCCCGGCCGCGGGCAGGGCCGGCGGCGGCGTTTCCGGGCCTTGCGCGTCCGTCCCGTCCGGCGCCCCGGCCTCTTCCCCGGCCGCCGGCGGCGGCGCGCCGCTTCCGCCGCGGTTCCGCCCGGCGCCGTCTTCGGCAAAGGCCGCGCCCTCCGCGGAAGAAGCCGAATCCGCGCCGCCGGCCCTTTCCGGAACCGGCAGATC
>JAISAK010000001.1 GCA_031266695.1 Treponema sp. | reverse complement strand
ACGCCGGAGTCGTAGGCGCATTTTCCTTCCATTCCCGTGCCGACCCTGGGAGCCTCGGGAAATACCAGGGGTACGGCCTGACGCTGCATGTTGGAACCCATCAGGGCACGGTTGGCGTCGTCGTGCTCCAGAAAGGGAATAAGCGAAGCGGACACCGAAATAATCTGCTTGGGAGACACATCCATGTACTGGATATCCTCGGGTCCGCGGGTTGTATAGTCACCCTGACGGCGGCAGGAGATCTGATCGTCCGCAAAACCGCCGTTGCTGTTGAGTTTTGCCGAAGCCTGGGCAATATAATAACGATCCTCGTCCATGGCGGAAAGATATTCTATCTCCCTGGTCGCCACCCCCTTCGCCACCTTGCGGTAGGGGGTTTCCAAAAATCCGTATTCGTTGACCCTTGTGTAGTTCGCCAGGGAAACAATAAGGCCGATATTCGGCCCCTCGGGGGTCTCGATGGGGCACATGCGGCCGTAGTGGGTATAGTGAACATCCCGAACCTCAAAACCCGCCCTGTCGCGGGAAAGGCCGCCGGGGCCCAGGGCGTTAAGCCTGCGTTTATGGGTCAGCTCCGCCAGGGGGTTTACCTGATCCATAAACTGCGAAAGCTGGCTTGATCCGAAAAATTCCTTCAGGGCGGCGACCACGGGTTTTATGGAAATAAGATCCTGGGGCTTGATGGTATCGGTCTCTTTCAGACTCATCCGTTCTTTGGCAATCCGTTCCATCCGGCTAAAGGCGGTTTTCATCGTGTTCACCATGAGCTCGCCCACCGAGCGCACCCGCCGGTTGCCCAGGTGATCGATGTCGTCCTGGTTTTCGTCGCCCGCGTGTACCTTGATAAGGAATTTCATGGTGGCGATAATATCCTGTTTGGTCAGGGTAAAATCTTCCAGGGGCGGCTTAAAGTCGAATTTCTTGTTCAGCTTGTAACGGCCCACCTTGCCAAGGTCGTAACGGCGGCTTGTAAAAAACATCCCCAAAAGGTCTTTCTCCGCGTTTTCCACCGTGATCGATTCTCCGGGCATCAGTATCGAATACACCTCAAGAAGTGCATTCTCTTTAGAAGGTTCATCCTGATCGGGCTCTCCCTTGAGGTATTTGATCTCCTCCCGCTCAAAACAGTTAAGAAGTATCGTGGAGTTAAGGGAATCTTCGGCCTCGAAATTTATTACCTCGATGGATTTTATCCCGTTGACCAGAAGTTCGTCCACATTATGGGGGTGAAGCCTTTCACCGACCCGGTAAAGCTTCTTCTTGCCCTCTTTTCCGTTTTCCGCCGCGGCTTTTCCGCCCTTCCCGCCGGCGGCGGTCTCGTCTTTGATCCATACCGCGGAAGCCAATACCCGGCCGGAAATTTTTTCCCTGCTTTCCCGGTCATCTTTGACTTTAACGGTATCGGTCTTGTAAAAACAGCGGATAATTTCTTCCCTGGTTTCAAAACCCAGGGCCCGAAGAAACAGGGTTCCCAGGATCCGTTTTTTCCGGTCAATCTTTGCGTAGATAAGCTCCCGCTTCTGATCTATTTCGAATTCCAGCCAGGAACCGCGGTAGGGGATAATACGCGAAGAGTAAACTCCTTTTTCATGGCTGAAAATTACGCCGGGCGAACGGTGAATCTGGGAGACAACTACCCGCTCCGCGCCGTTAATGATAAAAGTGCCCCGCTCGCTCATGATCGGGATATCGCCCATATAAATATCTTTCTGGCGGATTTCACCGGTCTGTTGAAAGATAAGATTTATCCGCGCCTTGAGGGAAACCGCGTAGGTAAGGCCCTTCTGCTTGCAGTCCTGCTCGGACAGTTTGATACCGTCTTCGTCCAGGGTGTAGTATTCATATTCAAGGATCATGTCTCCGTTGGGGCTCTCAATGGGAAAGGTTGACCTGAAAACTTCTTCAAGGCCCTGATCTTCAAGCTTCTCTCCATTCCTGAGTTTTTCACGCTGCAGGAAACGTTCATAGGAACGAAGCTGGATATCAATAAGATCCGGCAGTTCCATTACGTCCTGAATGTCCTTTCCGATATAGATTCGTTTATTGGCTGATTTCCCTTTCGTCATTGTTCTCCCCCCGGAATGAACCGCAACTCACTGATAAAGACGCAAAGATCGCAGAGAACAGACACTTTTCCTGTCCTCCGCGATTTTTGAGTAAACTCCGCAAAATTGAACCAAAGCTCAAGGCCGGGCCCTCCGCGGTTTTTTTTCTTCCCCCCGGTTTAAAACCGGGAACGCCACGCTTTTGTTACTGAATTTCAACAGTACCGCCGGCTGCCGTGACGGTTTCCTTGATTTTCGCGGCCTCTTCCTTGGAAGCGCTTTCCTTGAGGGGTTTGGGAGCTCCCTCGACAAGGTCTTTGGCTTCCTTGAGGCCAAGGCCGGTAACAGCCCGCACTTCCTTGATGACCGCAATCTTCTTGGTTTCGTCATAAGCCTTTAGGATGACATTGAATTCGGTCTGCTCTTCCACGGCTGCCGCGGGAGCCGCGGCACCGGCGCCAACGGCAGCTACCGCTACGGGAGCGGCGGCGGAAACGCCGAATTTTTCTTCCATTGCTTTAACCAATTCCGAAACTTCCAGAACCGTCATGGAAGCAATTGCTTCTAAAATCTCTTCTTTTGTGGCTGCCATATTATCTTCTCCTGAATATGATTACGCGTCTCATGCGAAACGCGCCCGGGCAAGCCCGGTTAAAGTCCGGCAGGACAGCAGCTTCGAACCAGGGGTTCGACGAAAGCCTGGGGGACTTCTGGCTTATGCGCAAAGCGCAACAAACTCCTATGCGGCGCCGCCTTCCGCCTTCTTGTCGGCCACGGCCTTGACGGTACGCACCAGCCGCGCCGGTATATCGTTGAGGGCGGCGGCAAGATTCCTGGCGGGGCCCTGCATTACCGACATGAGCATGGAAATAAGCTCCGGCCTGCCGGGAAGCCTGGAAAAGGCTTCGGCCTGGGCCGAGGTATAAACCGAATCGCCTACCAGGGCGCCCTTTACCTGAAGGACGGGCGCCTCCCTGGTAAAATCAAAAAGGATTTTGGCGACTTCGTTTGAATCCTTTGGGGCAATGGCTACCGCCGTAGGCCCGACAAGGTAGGCGGATACATCCGGAAGGGAAAGCTGTTCAAAGGCAATCCGGGCAAAGTTGTTCTTTACAACCTTATACTGAACTTCCTTGGCGCGGAGCAGCTTCCGAAGGGCGGTGATCTGTTCCACCGTAAGCCCCCGGTAATCGGTAAAGATAAAATCCGTCGCCTTGCCGAAAGATTCCTTCAGTTCCTCAATGGCCCTGGTTTTACTATCCTGTATTTTTTTCGCGACTATTGCCATCTTATTCCTCGTCCTTTATTGAAACCCACACGCCGGGGCCCATAGTTGAAGCCACCGACGCGGTCTGAATGAACTCGCCTTTGGCATCGACAGGCCGCTTCCGTTTTATTTCGGCCACTACGACTTTGACATTTTCGGCGATTTTCTCCGGCTCCATGGAAAGCTTGCCGACGGCGAGGTGTACAACGCCGGTTTTATCCGCGCGGAATTCCACCCGCCCCTTTTTCAGTTCCGCCAGCGCGCCCTTGAGGTCAAAGGTAACGGTGCCGGTTTTGGGATTGGGCATCAGGCCCTTGCGGCCGAGTACCATACCGAGCTTGCCGACGCCCTTCATCATATCGGGAGTAGCGACGGCGACGTCAAAGTCCAGCCAGCCGCCCTTTACCTTTTCAATGAGCTCCTCGGCGCCCACATAGGCCGCGCCCGCTTCCTGGGCCTCTTTTTCCTTCTCGGCCTTGCAGAACACAAGAATTTTCTTTTCGCCCCGGAACTGGTTGGGCAATACCACCGTATCCCGGACGGACTGATTCTTCTTGAGGCTCACCTTGACCGAAAGATCCACGGTTTCGTCAAATTTAGCGTAGGCCATGGTTTTAACCAGCCCCAGGGCTTCGCCCAGCTCATAGGTATTACCGGGGTTATACTTCTTGGCGCTTTCCTGATATTTTTTTCCGCGTCTCATTTTTCCACCTCGACACCCATAGACCGGGCGGTGCCGGCGATAATTTTCATGGCGGCCTCAACGTCGTTGGCGGAAAGATCCGCCATCTTCATCTTAGCAATTTCCTCAAGCTTTACCCGTGGTATTTTACCGACCTTGGTTTTGTGGGATTCCGCGGAACCTTTTTCCAGTCCGATGGCCTTCTTGATCAAAACCGACGCGGGGGGTGTTTTGAGAATGAAGGTGAAGGACTTGTCCGCGTAAACGGTAATCACCACCGGGATAATAAGCCCCGGTTCCATACTTTTTGTCCGGTCGTTGAACTGCTGGACAAACTGGGGCGCGCTGACCCCGTGGGGGCCGAGGGCAGGGCCGACAGGCGGAGCGGGCGTGGCCTTTCCGGCGGGGCACTGCAGCTTGATAAAAGCGGCAACTTTTTTCTTTGCCATATTTTCTCCTTTGTAGTGAGTCCGGACGCTGCCGGATTTGCGGGCCTGTTAATCCCTTCTACAACTTATTCCGCAAAGGGCCGCAGGTTTTACAGCTTTTCAACCTGCAGCAAATCAACTTCAACCGGAGTATTCCGGCCAAAGATACCAACCATAACCTTGAGCTTGTTTTTCTCCTGGTTAACATCTTCAATAGTTCCGGTAAAGGACTCAAAGGGGCCGTCGATGATCTTTACCTGCTCGCCGGGCGAGAAGCTCTGGCGCGTCCTGACCGGGCGTTCACCCTTGATTTCTCCGGATTTTTGCAGTATCGATCTTGCTTCGTCGCCGCTTAAGGGCTGGGGCTTGCGATCCGGAGGGGTTCCCACAAACCCGATTACCCCTTGTATCTTCCTTATTTTGGAACAGGTAATTTTCCAGCCCGAATCGGCATCAGGTAAATCCATTTCCGCCAGGATGTATCCGGGAAGAAATTTTTTGGTCATGGTACGTTTTTTGCCGTCCCTGACCTCCACCACTTCCTCGGAGGGAACCTTTACATCACGGACGATTTCCTTGTCCAGATCCCCCATTTCGATCATCATGCGGATGGTTTTTTCTATTTTGTTCTCATATCCCGAATAGACATGGAGGACGTACCAGCCTGTAGCCATCTTTTCCTTTCTTAAAATATTGCCCTAATGCCAAAGAGCAGCAGCACATCTACCAGCCCCAGGGCGGCAGCTACAATTATAGTAGAAATTATAACAACTTTCACCGAGCTGACTACGTCTTCTCTGCCCGGCCAAATTACCTTCCGGAGTTCGGCGTAGGATTCTTTGACAAATTGAACCAGTTTATTCATGCCTTCCTCTCTGTCCGCGGATTTAACCCGCTAAAATCGCGCAGTAGGCCTCGCCTTCCGCTTCTCAGCCTCCTGCTTCGAAGCTCCGGGCCGGGGTTAAGCCCTGCCGGGGCCATCCCTGGCCCCTTTCCCTCCCGCAGGTCGGCGGGCTTAACCCTTCGAGGCCTACTGACCCACAATCAGGGTTGTAAATCTAACCCAGGCGCAGTAGGCCTCGAACCCACGACCTGCGGTTTTGGAGACCGCCGCTCTACCAACTGAGCTATACGCCTCTTTGGCAGTTTGCGGGTTTAACCCGAAACAAACCACCCTTATTTTATTTTTGTCTCTTTGTGGAGCGTATGCTTCCGATCAAAGGGGCAGTACTTCTTAAACTCAAGCTTTTCCTGAGAATTTCGGCGGTTTTTCTTTGTGGTATAATTCCGCCGTTTGCACTCACTGCATTGCAGGGCTACCAGTTCAACTACCTGTTTTTTGCTCGCCATAAACTATACTCCATAAATTTACAATTACAATCCCCCGGCCTCAAACGGACAAACGAAGCGGCCGCCCGGGGTCAAATTTTCCCACGGAAAACAGACAGCCCTCGAACAGAATCGAACTGTTGACCTTATCCTTACCATGGATATGCTCTGCCAACTGAGCTACAAGGGCATAAAACCTCATTCAGGCAGTGATTTCAAAATCGCGCTTTGAAATCATCTTTATTTCACATCCGCGGTTCCAAAACCAGTCCCTTTGGACTGCCTGATTTTAGAACCCCCTAATCTGATCTTTTTCCAAAACTCTGTTAGTTTTGGACAAGCTCTTCGAAAAACCGGTCAAATCGGACTAAAGTCC
>JAISAK010000265.1 GCA_031266695.1 Treponema sp. | reverse complement strand
GAACAGCTTGACGATCTTGATCTCCTTGTTACTACTACCAACAATCAGGAGCTCAACATTATCACCGCGGTATACCTGAAATCGCGGGGCATAGAAAGGACTGTCGCTATGGTTACCGGTTCCGGCTACGCCGCTATGGCCCGGCAGCTTGGGGTAGACGTAGTGATCCCCATGAAATCGGTGGTAGTGGATTCGATCCTTTCCCACCTTATGGGCAGCGAAGTAAAAGGGATACACCGCCTTGGCGACGGCGCGGTGGATATAATGGAAGTTGAAATTGAAAAAGAAGCTCCGGTAAAAGGGCAGCCCATATCCGTTTTCAAGCTTTCCGCCGGAGGATTGATCCTGCTGGTAAACCGCGGGGGCAATTCCTTTATTCCCCGGGGGGATTATGTGTTCAGCTCCGGTGATCATATCGTACTCATCGCGAAAACCGGCAGTCAGGCGGAGATAGAAAAGCATTTTGGCGCCGCGACATGAAGGCCTTTCTGTTTGTCTTTTTTGCCTGGGTTCTTGTCTGCCTTTTGGGCGCCCTTCCCTATTTTTTTACCGGGTACATCCCGAATTTTACCGACGCGGTTTTTGAAAGCGTCTCCGGTTTTACCACTACCGGCACGACGGTAGTGGACAGCGTCGAAGCCTTTCCCAAGGCGCTGATTTTCTGGCGCGCCATGACCCACTGGCTCGGCGGCATGGGGATTGTAGTGCTTACCGTAGCCCTGTTTCCCTTCATCGGCGCCGGGGCTTTTCATTTGTTCAAGGCGGAAACGCCGGGGCCCAAGGTGGACAAAATTACTCCCAGGCTCACCGACACCGGCCGCATACTCTGGATGCTTTACATCATCCTTACCGCGGCACAGGCCGTCCTTCTTGTGATTTTCGGAATGGACTGGTTCGACGCGGTAGTCCATTCCTTTTCGACTATGGCTACCGGCGGTTTCAGCTCCCGTAATGAAAGTATCGCCTATTATCGTTCTCCCGGAATCGAATGGGTCTGCACGGTCTTTATGCTTCTTGCGGGGTGCAACTTTACCCTCATCTATCAGGCGCTGCGGGGCAAACCGCGGGACGCTCTTCGCAGCAGCGAGCTCAGAACCTACGGCGCCATTATACTCGTTTCGGCGATCCTCATAACCGTGTCGATACTTCCCCAAAGCCCCTCATTGGAAACCGCCCTGCGGCAGGCTTTTTTTAGCATTGCGTCGATCCTGACCACCACCGGCTTTTTTAACGCCGATTACAGTTTCTGGCCCTCCCAGGCCCGGGGCGTAATCTTTTTTCTTATGTTTCTGGGCGGCTGTTCCGGTTCTACCGCGGGGGGCGTTAAAGTTATACGCCATTTTATTCTCTGGAAGCAGGCGGGGAACGAGATGAAGCGGATCATCTACCCCCGGGGGGTTTTTAGCATTCAGATAGACGGAAAACCCGGCGGAAAGGAAGTGGTCTACGGGGTAGCGGGTTTTGTGTTTCTTTATTTTGTCACCCTCTTTGCCGCGGCCCTTCTGGTCAGCAGCGCGGAGGAAGATATCTTTCTTTCGCTTAACATTTCTCTCTCCGCCCTGGGGAATATCGGCCTGGGGCTCGGAAAGATCGGCCCCTTCAACGCCTTTCCCGCATATCCCGCTTATGTTAAATGGGGCCTCTGCTTTGCGATGATTCTGGGGCGGCTTGAGCTTCAGACCGTGCTGGTAATTTTTACCCGCGATTTCTGGCGGCGCTAGGAGCTTGTTGCGGATGAAACAGGGCGGGCTGCAAAAACAGTTTATTCTTCTCCGTCTGCTTGCGGCTCTTTTGGGAATCGTCGCGGTGATTATGCTTCCGGCGCTGGTAATGGCCGCCGCGGCCGGGGAGACTGTCATGATCGGGGCTATCGCGCTGCCCGCGCTGACTGCCGCGGCAGTTGCCCTTCCGTGTTTTCTCTCCCTGCGAAAGAAAAAACTCAACCTCGGCGCCAGGGACGGATACTTCCTGGTCTTCTCCACCTGGGCGCTGGCAAGTTTCCTCGGCGCCTTTCCCTTCTACCTTTCGGGCAGGGGAATCAGTTTTACCGATTCCTTTTTTGAAAGCGCCTGTACCTTCGCTACCACCGGGGCCACCACCATCGGTGACATTGAGGCGCTGCCCCGTTCGCTGCTTCTCTGGCGCAGCGCGGCCCACTGGTTCGGCGGTATGGGGATTGTACTCATTTCGGTAGCCCTTATGCCCCTGCTCGGCGTGGGCGGCTTTCAGTTGATCAAGGCGGAAGCGCCGGGCCCGGAAAAGGAAAAGATAACTCCCAAGGTGACGGTCACGGCAAAACTTCTCTGGCTTGCCTACTTCGTGCTGACCCTTGTACTTTTTGTTCTCTATCTGATCGGCGGCATGGACTGGTTCGACGCTCTCTGCCACAGTCTTACCACTATGGCTTCCGGCGGAGTAAGTACCAAAAACAGCGGCATCGCCTATTTCAATTCGTCCTTTATTGACCTTGTCTCCGTCGTCTTTATGCTTCTTGCGGGCCTCAACTTTAACCTCTATTACAGGCTCCTGCAGGGAAAGGCGCGCGATTTAATCGATAACACGGAAGCAAAGGTTTACCTTATCATCTTTCTTGCCGCTTCGGCAATAATCGGCCTTTCCCTGATTCCGGTTTATGAAACCCCGGGAAGGGCCTTCCGTTACGCTTCTTATCAGGCAGCTTCGATTCTTTCCACCACGGGATCCGCCATTGCCAACTACGAAAACTGGCCGGGCCTTGCCCGAATGGTACTCTTTGGCCTTGTATGTATCGGGGGTTGTTCAAATTCTACCGCCGGGGGTATCAAGGTGATCCGCCACGTTGTCCTGTGGAAGCAGATGGGCAACGAACTGCGGCATACCATGTATCCCAGCGGCGTATTCAGCGTGCAGCTTAACAAGCGGGTTGGCCGGAAAGACGTGGTCTACGGCGTAGCCGGTTTTGTTTTTTTGTATATCCTGTTTGTTGCCTTTGTAACCTTTCTAACCACCGCCTCGGGGGTGGATGTTTTTTCTTCGCTCAGCGCCGCCCTTTCAATTGTCGGCAACGTCGGCGTCGGGTTTAGCGCGGTCGGCCCTCTGCACAACTACGGGGGCTTTGCGGATCCAATCAAGTGGCTCTTTTCCTTTGCGATGATCGCGGGGCGGCTTGAGATGTGGACAGTGTTTGTTCTTTTCAGGCCGGAATATTGGCGAAGATGAAGAC
>JAISAK010000255.1 GCA_031266695.1 Treponema sp. | reverse complement strand
AGGAGCCGGGCAGGCAAGGCCTAGGGGTATAAAATATCATCTTGAATGTATTTTGCATGACTTGACATTCAGCGTTGGTCTGTGTCAGGATCGGTTATGGAAGAGCGAAATATTTTCCGGAATATTTCTCCGATAGATCACCGTTATTCAATTTCCGAAAAAAGCCTGTTTGATTCCCTTGTGCCCTGGATCTCCGAGGAGGCGTCGGTCGCTGCCTGCGCTAAAGCGGAGGCGGCGCTGATCGCCGCTCACCTTACCGTCAGGGGGAAAATCAATCCCGGCGTCAGGGCGGCTCTGGAAAAAGCCGCCGCCTCGGTTGAGCCGGATGAGGTCTATGCCGAGGAGGAAAAGACCCGCCACAATATACGCGCCCTGGTAAATGTCATTAAAAGAAAAGTACCCGCGGAACTTGCGCCTTTGGTACACCTTGGCGCGACAAGCGTTGACATTCTCGATACCGCCCTTTCCTACCGGATAGCCGGCGTAACAAGGGAAGTCCTGCTGCCCCGGCTTTGCGAACTGGAATTACTGCTCTGCGATTTTGCGGGGCGCGAGGCCAAAACGCCCCAGGTGGGGCGTACCCACGGCCAGCACGCGGTGCCCGTTACCCTTGGGTTCGCGGTTGCCGAATATGTTTCCCGGCTGGGCAAGTCGATTCTTGAAATTGAAAAACGTTCCAAAGAGCTCAAGGGAAAACTCGCCGGAGCCGTCGGGGCCTACAACGCCACATCCATGATTGTAAAAGACCCGGAGGAGCTTGAGCGCGTCTACCTTGCGGAGCTTGGCCTTGAAGCCTCGGAACATTCCACCCAGCTTGTGGAACCTGAATACCTGCTCAGGCTGCTTTTGGAATTCAACACCGCCTTCGGGATTATCGCGAACCTTGCCGACGATCTCCGTAATCTTCAGCGCAGCGAAATCGGTGAAGTCCGTGAAGGCTTTGCCGCGGATCAGGTAGGTTCTTCCACCATGCCCCAGAAGCGCAACCCCTGGAATTCGGAACATGTAAAAAGCCTGTGGAAGGCTTTCATGCCCCGGGCAATGACTTTCTTTATGGATCAGATCAGCGAGCACCAGCGGGATCTTTCCAATTCCGCAAGCCAGCGCTTTATCGCCGATTATATCGCGGGCTTCTGCCTTGCCGTCAGCCGCATGACCGGCGTTGTCCGGGGTCTTGGCGCGGATCGCGGGCGGCTGCTTGCGAATTTGCGCGGCGGCGGCATTGCCGGCGGAGTCCTGGCCGAACCGGCCTATATACTGCTTGCGGAAAGCGGCGTGTCCGACGCCCACGAGGTGATCCGGAAGATTACCCTTTCGGCGGAGAAGGACGGCCTTTCTTTTGCGGAAGCCCTGGCGAAGGAACCGCAGACCCTTTCCCGCATCAGCGGAAAAATGGAGGAGCTGGGACTTCTTGCCCCGGGAGCCGGCGCCCTCCGCTGGTTTGAAAAACCCGAACAGTACTGCGGCCTTGCGGCGAAAAAAGCGAAGGCCCTTGCGGAAAAATATAAAAAATTGTTTGGAGGAAAAAATGTTTAACGAAGCCTATTCCTATGATGACATTCTTCTGCTTCCGGGTTACTCCGACACTCTTCCAAAAGATTGCGATATACGAACCGTCCTCTGCGCCGGGGTGCAGCTTAATGTACCTGTTATCTCGGCCGCAATGGATACGGTGACCGAAGAGAAGCTTGCCATTGCAATCGCCCTGGAGGGAGGCTCCGGCGTTATTCACCGGAGCCTCAGCCCGGAGGAGCAGGCGCGGCAGGCGGCAAACGTTAAACGCTATCTAAACTGGATCATTGATTCGCCGGTGACGGTTCCCGAGGATTCCCTTGTAAGCGATGTGAAGGCGCTCATGGAGAAGTACCGGGTTTCGGGCATGCCGGTGGTTGACCCCGCGGGAAAGGTGAAAGGGATCATCACGAATCGGGACCTCCGTTTTTGCCGTGATTATTCCCTGCCGGTGGCGGACGTGATGACCCGCGACCCGGTGGTGGTGCAGGGGGAGCCCTCGGTGGAGGCGGCGCGGTAAAAATTCGACAAGCACCGGATTGAAAAACTTCCCGTTATCGACAAGGACGGCCGCCTTACCGGACTTATCACGGTAAAGGACATGGAAAAGAACGACAGCTTTCCCCGCGCCGCCGTTGACAAGGCGGGGAGGCTTATCGTGGGGGCGGCGGTTTCTCCCCAGGATTATCCGCTGCGTATGCCCCTCCTTAAAAATGCCAAGGTTGATTATGTGGTTCTTGATACGGCCCACGGGGATTCAAAAAACGTCATGGACGCGGTACGGGGAATCAAAAGAGAATTCGATATTCCCGTGATCGGCGGGAATGTCGCCACCAGGGAAGGAACCCGCCGTCTTATTGAAGCGGGAGCCGACGCGGTTAAGGTGGGTCTTGGGCCCGGCTCTATCTGTACCACCCGCATTGTGGCGGGCATCGGCGTGCCCCAGTTTACCGCGGTGCTGGACTGCGCGGAGGAAGCGGCAAAGTCGGGCATACCGGTTATTGCCGACGGGGGGATTAAATTTTCCGGCGATATTACCAAGGCCCTGGGCGCGGGCGCCAACGTGGTGATGATAGGCAGCCTCTTTGCGGGCCTGAAGGAAGCGCCGGGAAACGAGATTATCTTTGACGGCAGAATTTACAAGGAATACCGGGGCATGGGCAGCATGGGCGCCATACACGACGGCTCGGGCGACCGCTACCAGATAGGAAAGGACGAGGAGCCGGTGCCCGAAGGAATTGAGGGCCGTGTTCCCTTCAAGGGAGAACTCAAAAGTTATATGAACCAGCTTGTCGCCGGCCTTCGCAAAGGCATGGGCTACTGCGGCTGCCGAAGCATCGACGAACTCAAGAAGTACCGCAGATTTGTCCGCATCACCGCGGCGGGCCTGCGCGAGAGCCACGCCCATGACGTTACCATCACCCAGGAAGCGCCGAACTATTCCCGCTCTTAAGAAGGAGCTTGAGCGCTGGTACAGGCGGGTAAACAGGCCGGAATTCATCCTGAACGATCCGGTACAGTTCCCGCGCGGTTACAGCGATCCCGCCGACATTGAAATTGCCGCCTTTCTCGCGGCAGCCATTGCGTGGGGGCGGCGCGACCTTATTCTCCGTTCAGCGAAGCGAATGTTCTCCCTCCTGAAGCCGGGCCCCGCCGCCTTTATCCGGGCCGGTGATTACCGCGCCCTTGGGAACCGCTGCATACACCGCACTTTTTTCGAAGGAGATCTTAAATATTTCTGCCGGGGACTCCGGGCTTGTTATGCGCAATACGGCAGCCTTGAGGCGCTCTTTGCCCCGGCCGGGTCCGCGCCCGGCCAGACCGGCGGCATCTGGGAAGGCATCGGCCTTTTTCGCGAAACAATGGCCCGGGCAAACGGCGGGCTTTATACGAAGCACATCGCCAACCCCGCCGCGGGTTCCGCCTGCAAGCGCCTTAACA
>JAISAK010000236.1 GCA_031266695.1 Treponema sp. | reverse complement strand
GAGGGTGCCTGGCACCGAATTCGCTAAGCCAAGCCGAACCAAAGAATTTTTAACCACGGAGGACGCGGAGTAACACGGAGTTTTTGTAACTAATCTTTCCTATATACCTCCGTGTTCCTCTGTGTAACTCCGTGGTTTTTCTTCCCTCTTTACTTCTTTTACTTTTTCGCCTTTTTCGACTTAGCGGTAAATTTCTTTTTTAGCGGAGGAATATCTTGTTTTCCTTCCCGCCGCTTGGGGTATGATATATTACCATGTATGTATTTACGCCTCGCGTAGACAAAGAGTCCGCTTATATCTATAATAGATAAGCTGGTTTCAAAATCCGGCATTTTGAGATTGCCTCAATATTTCATTCAAAAAATGATTGCAAATTTAAAACTGCTGCCTGTAAAATAGTCCGTTTTTAAATATGAATTTTTTGGAGGAGAGAGATGAATCTACAGCGTCCTAATGGCAATGATGCGACAAGGTCGGCGAACCGCTCGATAAGCGTGGTTCCCTCAAGCGGCTTGTGTTCCCGGTGTATTGACGGGTGCAAGGGGAATTGTGAAGTTTTCAGGGCTACTTTTCGCGGCCGGGAACTAATTTATCCCGGCCCCTTCGGCGACATAACCGCCGGCGGCGACAAGAACTACCCGGTGGATTATTCCCATCTTAACATCCAGGGCTATGCCCAGGGCGCCGAAGGCCTGCCCGCCGGCGTAAAGGCCGATCCCGACACGGCGCGCTTTCCCCTGGTCAACACCGAAACCGAATACGGCTGGGACAAAAAAGTAAAAATGACCGTGCCCTTTTTTACCGGAGCCCTGGGCTCCACCGAAATTGCCCGCAAAAACTGGGAACACTTCGCGGTGGGGGCGGCTATCTCGGGCGTAACCATTGTCTGCGGCGAGAATGTCTGCGGCATTGATCCGGCGCTGGAACTGAGCCCGGAAAAGAAAGTGAAAAAAGCGCCGGACATGGACAGGCGCATTGAGGCCTACCGCCGCTATCATTCCGGCCGCGGCGAAATTCTTATCCAGATGAATGTTGAAGATACCAATCTGGGCGTTGCCGAGTACATTATCGACAAACATAAGATCGAAACCATAGAACTTAAATGGGGGCAGGGCGCAAAGTGTATCGGCGGCGAGATCAAGGTTGCCAAGCTTGAACGGGCCCTGGAGCTGCAGAAGCGGGGTTATATCGTCACCCCCGATCCTTCGGACCCGATTGTCCAGGCTTCCTACAAGGACGGGGCGATCAGGGAGTTTGAACGGCACAGCCGCCTGGGTTTTGTTACCGAAGAAAGCTTCATGAAGGAAGTGTCCCGGCTGCGCGCGCTCGGCTTCAAGCGAATCACCCTCAAAACCGGGGCCTACAGCCTTAAAGAACTGGCTATGGCGATCAAATACGGCTCAAAAGCGAAGATAGATCTCCTTACTATAGACGGGGCTTCCGGCGGCACGGGGATGAGCCCCTGGCGCATGATGGAAGAGTGGGGCGTTCCCTCAATTTACCTTCACAGCGCCGCCTGCGAATACGCGTCAATTCTTGCTGGAAAGGGCGAACGGGTTCCCGACCTGGCCTTTGCCGGCGGCTTCAGCACCGAAGACGGCATTTTCAAGGCCCTGGCGCTGGGTTCGCCCTACGTCAAGGCGATTTGCATAGGCCGCGCTTTGATGATTCCCGGCATGGTCGGCAAGAACATCGAACAGTGGCTTAAGGAAGGAAACCTTCCCAAAAATATCGCCGATTTCGGCAAAACCCCGGAAGAAATTTTTGTAAATTACGAAAAGGTCAAAGACATTGTGGGCGCCGGTGAAATCAAAAACATTCCTCTGGGCGCCATCGGCATTTACAGCTACGCGGACAAGCTTAAAATCGGCCTTCAACAGCTTATGGCCGGGGCGCGGCGTTTCAATATTTCGGTAATCGGCAGAAGGGATCTTATGTCGTTAACCGAAGAATGTACCAGGGTAACAAAAATCCCCTATCTTATGGATTGTTACCGGGAAGACGCTTTGAAGATTTTACAGGGCTAGCGCTCCGTAAACCGTTCCGCGGCGCAGGCTTCAATGGGAAAACTTGTTTTACCGTAGACAATTTCTTCGGCGACAAGTTTTCCCGATATGGGAGCCAGGGCAATGCCGTCGCCTTCGTGGCCGCAGCACATGATAAAACCCGGAACCTGTTTGACCCTGCCAAGGATGGGAAGCCCGTCCGGTGTGTGGGGCCGCAGGCCGGAAAAACAGCGGATAAAATACAGGCCGGTAATGGCCGGGATATAAACCGCGGCGGTTTGAATAACCGCCTCAATACATTCAAGGGTGTTCCCGCGGTCAAACCCGGCCAATTCCCGGGTGCCGCTGATAAGTATGGAGCCATCCCTGGTCTGTTCCATTCCAAAGCCCAGTCCCAGCCGGAAGATGCGTTCATCTTCGATTAGCTCCGGTTTGAATTTGATGATGGGATACAAACCGGTCTGCATCACCGTATTGAGCAAAGGCGCTACGGGTTCGGAAACGATAACCTGTCCCCGTTTGGGAACAATGGGCACTTCCACTCCGGCCAGGGCGGCGAATTGGGCGCCCCAGGAACCGCAGCAGTCCGCCACATAATCGGCGTACCATGTCCCGCCGCGGAATCCTGCCGCGCGGATACCGGCAACACGGGGGCCGTCAAACACCAGGGATTCAACCTTTGTCTCGATAAAAATTTCCGCGCCCAGTTTTTTTGCCTTGTCCGCAAAAGCCTGGGTAAGCTTAAAGGGATTAACGCCGCTGGCAATGGGACTATACATGGCTCCGCGCATTTTGGGAGAAATGGCGGGCTCTATCTTGCGCGCTTCCTCTGTCTCAAGCATATAAAGCTCAAGCCCGCCGGCGGAAAGTTTTTCCCTGTTATCCGAGATTAATTCCCACTGCCTTTGGTCTTCGCAAACCTGGAGGCCGCCGCAATGCAAAGCCAGTTCTATATCAATATCCGATTCAATTTCCTCTTCAAGAGTTTCGTAAAGTTTGCAGCTTTCCAGAGCAAGCTGCAGGTGATACCCCGGCTGTTTGGTGTGGGGGGTAATATAGCCGTCGGTAGCTCCCGCGGAACCGTGGTCAAGATCCGTCTTCTCTACAAGCAAAACCCGTTTGCCAAACAGGGACAGGTAATAGGTCAGGGACGCGCCCATAATTCCGCCCCCAACCACAATAACATCGTATTTATTCATCCCCGTCCCCGTGGAGTAAAACGTCTATCCTGACAGGCCGTACAGGGGCGCGAAATGTCGGAGGAAGAAGTTCCGCCATGCTTCGGCCGGTTTCCCGGGAAAGAATCCGGGCTACCAGATGTTGACAGGTTTTTCCCTGGCAGAATCCCATTCCCGCCCGGGTTCGTTTTTTTACCCCGTCAATAGTCCGGGCGCCGTCGGCAAGGGCTTTGAGAATTTCCCGAAGGCTTATTTCCTGACACCGGCAGATTATAGTATCTTCATCCATCTCTTACGTTTCCTGATTCTCTGAATCGGTTCTTTCCAAAAGACCCATGCTTCTGACTTCTCCGGCGTATTCCCGGGGAACAGCCAAACGGATCACCCTGGTGCCGTCACAGCCGGGAGAATCCAGCACCTGAACCACCCTGCCGGAACAGATCCGCTGTCCCGCGCGGTCAACCGCGTCTACCACATCTCCCTTTTTCGGAAGGGGCAAATATTCATAAGGAAAATCCACCGCCGCTTCGGTTTTACTGTAGCCCAGGTCTACAAGAAAAATGGCAAGCCCCGGACACCGGGGAACACATTTTCCGCAGCCGGTACAAATTTCTCCGTTCAAAACCGGCAGGCCGGTGATGCCGCCGTTTATGCTGATTGCCCCAAAAGGACAAGCCTCAACGCAGGGGTTGCAGGGGATTTGCTGGACACATTCGATTACCGCGGTCCTTCCTTTCCGCAGACGTTCTTCGCCGGGAACGCCGGGACAGGAGGCAAGCTCCTCTTTTGAGGGAATGCCGGTATACGCAAGACCTTCGCCGTTCATTTTGCCTCCATAACGGCAAGCTGCCGCTCCTTGGATTCCCGGCGGACTTGGCCGAAGTGTCCGGAACGAAGATTGTCCAGCCGTTCCCGGACTTCACGTTTTCTCCTTTCCGCTTCCGCCGCGGAGAGAAAACCCAGAGACCGGGCGGCGGCTAGACCCGCCAGATTTCCTTCTTCCATAGCGGTTGCCGCTTCTTCCACGCCGGTAATATCGCCGGCCGCGTAGACGCCCTTTACCGTGGTTTCCATATCCTCGCTATGCAGAGGTACGTGGCCGCCAAAGGAAGGGATATAGACAAACTTGCAGCCGCACATCCAGGCCAGTTCCGTCATGGGGCTTAAACCCACTGCCAGGCACAGCGTGTCGGCCTTTATGATTCTTTCCGTTCCCGGAACAATGCCCTTTTCCCCCAGCGCGGCAACCTCAACTTCCCGCAACTCCTCGCCGCCGAAGGCGCGGCTTACCGTGTGGGAAGTTATAATGGGAACGCCTGCCCGGCGCAGTTTTGCCGCGTGAACTCCGTAGCCGCCGATTTTCGGAGCAGCCTCCAGAATTGCGGCAACCTCCGCGCCGGCCTGGAGAAGCTGATATGCCACAATAAGCCCCACATTGCCGGAACCGATCATCACCACCCGCCTGCCCGGAAGAACCCGGTGAAGGTTTATCAGGGTCTGCGCCGCTCCGGCTCCCATAACGCCGGGCAGGGTGCTGCCGGGAAAGGCCAGGTAGTTTTCCCGCGCGCCCGCGGCAAGGATGATTTTTTTTGCCTCAAGGGAATAGCTGCGTTCCCGGTGGATAAGCCCCAGAGAAATATCGGACGCGCTGATTTCCGCTGCACTGGTTTCCGTTGCGCCGGTTTCCGCCGGACGCGAAGGGAACAAACCGTAAACCAGGCTGTCCAGCAGAACGCGGGCGCCGCACTTTTCAACCTGTTCCAGCAGCCGGCGTCCTATTTTATACCCCCGCATACCGGCATTGTGTTCCCGGGAACCGAAAAATTTATGTATCTGCTTGAAGAGCTGCCCGCCGGGAAGTTTGTTCTCATCAACAAGCAGTACATCCGCGCCGGCGGAGGCTGCCTGCCGGGCCGCGCAAAGCCCCGCCGCTCCGGCGCCGATAACAACGATGTCGGCCTTCATTTTCCGCATGGCTTATTCCCGCGTCCCCGGTTTGGCCCCATAACCAAACTGGGTTGCCACCCTCATTCCCTCCCGCACGGGCGTAATACAGGTACGCACATTAGGTACGCCGTCCACAACCATCATGCAGTCCGTACAGCGGCCAATAGCGCAAAAAACGCCCCGGCCCTCGCCGCGTTTTTTGGTTCGGCGAAATACCCGTATCCCCGCGCCCATAAGCGCCGCCGCGATTGGTTCTTCTTCCCGCGCCGTAATTGGCTTTCCGTCAAAATAAATGGTAACATTCTGCCGCGCTTCCAAATCTCCCAGTATGGGATGACGCGCTATTCGTCTGTTCATGCGCTGCCCTTACATATATCCCTTGAACCTGCGGGGCTCCAGGGCGGCATACACATAATTCGCCAAAGTAATAATATCAAAAACCGGCAGCCCGACCGCGTCATGAATTGCCGCGCTGTACGGAGGCATATTGGTACATTCCAGCACAATGGCGCCCACATCGGGATTCTCCCCGACAAGTTTTTTTGCCGCCGCTACCAGGTCCGCTTCGGCTCTGACCTCATCCATCCGGCCGGAATCGGTAAAAAAAGTTTTTGCGAAAGCGGTATTTTCAACTCCGATAAGGGCCTTGGGTATGCGGCTTATCCCGACTCCTTCAAAATGACGATCGCCAAGGGCCTGGGCATTGGCGGTAATGATACCTACCTTCTGATCGGGCCTGAGGAACGGGTACACATACTGAACCTGGAGCAGGCTGGAGGTAAACACCGGCACATCAACCGCCGCAGCCAGTTCTTTTTGAAAGGGCGCCAGAAATCCGCAGCTTGTAGTTATGGCTCGTACTCCTTTTTCCCGCAATTCCTGCGCGCCCCGGATAAAAGGAGTCAGCAGTTTCGGATCGACATCGGTTATATTAAAAGGCTTCGCTTCTTCGATAACCTTGTAGAGTACGGGAAAAGAAAAGCTGGTCGCGTTTCCGATATCCCCGGGGATTCTCGGGAATCCGGTATTAAGCATTAAAATTCCCAGGGCCTGTCCGTAATTGGTTCTGCTGCCGTAATACACTTTGCCCGCCTCTCCTAAATGTTATATTCCGGCCCGGGGAAAACCCTGCTTATAAACTGCTGGGTTCGTTCTTCTTTGGGGTTTACAAAAAAGTCATAAGAGGAAGCCTCCTCTACAATGACGCCCTTCTCCATAAAAATAACCCGGTTCGCGACATCCCGGGCAAAGCTCATCTCGTGGGTAACCACCACCATTGTTACGCCCTCGGTTGCCAGCATTTTCATCACCGCCAAAACTTCGCCGATAAGCTCCGGGTCAAGCGCGGAGGTGGGTTCATCAAAGAGAATAAGATCCGGCCTGGCGGCCATTGCCCTGGCGATGCCTACCCGCTGCTGCTGGCCGCCGGAAAGCTGATTTGGGTAATAATGATACCTGTCCGAAAGGCCGACTTTGTCAAGGGCTTCCCTGCCTATTTTTTCCGCTTCGGGTCTGGGTATTTTCCGGGCGCTTATCAGGCCCTCCGTTACGTTACCCAGGGCGGTTTTGTTATTAAAAAGATGATGGCTCTGAAACACAAAACCGATTCTCCGCCGTATCCCCAAAATCTGTTTTTTGGAGACCTGGGCAAAATCAAAGGTCTCGTCCCCAAAGGTCAGGGTTCCCCCGTCGGCCCGTTCCAAAAAATCAATACACCGCAGCAGGGTGGTTTTTCCGGAACCGCTGGGGCCGATAATGGTAACTACGTCTCCCTTGTTCACCCTGAAACCGAGGCCGTCAAGGATCACGTTTTCGCCAAAGGTTTTTTTTATTCCCCTTACTTCAAGCATATTTCTTCTCCCTTTCCCCGGAGTTTTTTACCGATTCCCGGGACCTGCGGGATTTCAGCCGCTTTTCCGCAAGGAACCAGATAAATTCCACCCCATAGCAGAGGACAAGATAAATTATCCACGCCAGCGTATAACCTTCAAGATAGTTATACCCTTCGGCGGCGGTAGTTTTGATTATTCCCATTATATCCATCACGGTCATGTAAAAAACCAGGGAAGAGTTTTTCATCAATTCTATTGAAGCTGTCGCAAGCGGAGCGCAGGCCGCTTCCATCATTTGCGGTATGACGACGCGCCAATAACCCTGCGCCTCCGTTAATCCGCTGCTCAGGGCAGCCTCCATTTGGGCGGGCCCCACGGTATGCAGGGCGGAACGAAAAATTTCGCAGAAAACAGCGCAGGTATTCAGGGTGAACACGATTACGGCGTACACAAGGGGATTTATTTGATACACGTTTATCGACAGTTTTAATTGCCCGGCAAGAAAGGCCAAAATTCCCGGCAGGCTGAAAAAAACCACGTAAATCTGCACAATCATGGGGGTGCCCCGCATGAAGGAAACAAAAAGAGCCCCCAGCCCGGAGGCGGCGCCCTTTCGTTTTGAAACAAGCAGCGCCAGAAAGAAGCCCAGGGGGAAAGCCGCGGCCATGGAAAAAGACACCACAAAAAGGGTAACGGGCAGCCCGCGCAGAACAGGGATTAGGGCTTCCAGGATATAATTAAAATTGAACTGCATCAGGCCCTCTCGGTTTTCCCCCGCCGGCGCGGAAAAACTGCGGTCGTTCCTTTCGTATATTGAAAAGGTCTTCCAAAAACCGCGTGGCCTTTACAACCAAAAAAGTCAGGCCCCAATAAACAAGCGCCAGGGCGATATATATTTCCAGGGCCCGGGCGCCGTAATTCAGGGAAATAATTATCTTTGCCCGGCCCATCACATCAATCAATCCGATGGTAAAGGCCAGGGAGCCTTCCTTGAGCAGGGAGATCACCGTGTTGCCCAGATTGGGAAGGGCGATAAAAACGCCCTGGGGAATAATGATCCGCCCCAGGGTCTGCCGGCCGGTCATCCCCACCGACGCCGCGGCCTCAAACTGCCCCGGATCTATTGCCTCGTAGGTGGAGCGGATAAGCTCCGACAGAACCGCCGCGTACAGCAGGGTAAAGGCGATTAGGACAAAATAAATTTTATCAATATCGTTAATATCGATCCCGAAAAGCGCGACCACCTTGGGCAGGCCGTAATAACTCATAAAGAGGAGAATCAGCGGCGGGGTGCTGCGGATCACCGAGGTATATCCGTAGGCAAGTTTGCGCAGCGGAAAATTATTCCCCAGTTTTGCCCATGCCAGAAGAGCGCCGAACAGCAAACCCAGGGCCAGGGTCAAAAGGGCAATAAGCAGGGTAATTCCCAAATAGGGAAGCAGCCGGGGAATAACGGTAAATATATATATGGCGTTAAATTTCATACCCTGTACCCGGCTGCCTGTTTTAAGGAAGTCTGTCCATAATGTGTCTGCATTATGGACAGGCACTATTTAGTTCAGAGGAACAAACTCAAACTGGAATACATCGGTTCCCAGAAATTGTTTTGAAAGTTCGCTGAGCTTACCCTCATTTTTAAGATCGATCAGTACCTTCTCGTAGGCGTCCCGGAATTCGGTTTCATTCTGGTTGATAAGGGCCCAGGTGGCGATGGCGGTAAAGGGAATGACAATAAGATCTTTTTCCAAATCCGCCAGGGGCGCAGCGTCAGCGGTTACCAGGCCCTTGTATATGGACTCGTAAATAACCCAGGAATCATAACGGCCGGCGGCCACCCATTTTACACCGTCGGCATTTTCAAACTGATCGATGGTATCAATTTTTATCTGTTTATCCGGATGGTTGTCGTTATAGGTATTTATGACATTGATTGCCGCGTCCGCGGGGCGGAAGGGTACCATGGTAAGTTTTCGGTCCGAAACATCTTCCAGGCTTTTTACATCGGTAAATTTTTTGTTCAGCAGCAGATATTCAAGACCGCCGCCGGAATTCTGTTTGGCAAAAAGGTACTTCTCTTCCCGGGCCGCGGTCCTGAAAGAGTTGGTAGTGCAAAGCTGGTATTTGCCGGTATCCGTACCAAGCCAGGCATCCTCCGATGTGGTTCCCACAAACTCAATCTCGTACTGGGGGAGCCGCTCGTCAATAAGCTTGATAACCTCAATATCATAGCCCGCGGGCCTGCCGTTTTCGTCCAGATAGGAAAGCGGCCGTATGGTGTTGGTAAAGGCATATTTTATTTTGCGAACCTGCTGGCCGCCTCCGCCGTCCGCCTTTCCGCCCGCGGCGGCTTCCTGTGCCGCAAAGACCAGGGCCAGGGCCAGCGCAAAAACCGATAAAGTTTTCAAATTTACTCCATTCCGTTTCATAAAAATTCTCCTCTTGTTTGTTTGAAGCGCCTGTGGAAGCAATGGATTTTCCACGGCGCCTGCAGTTTGCCTTTGTCCGAACGGCCGCAAACCCTATACAGGACCTGCGGCCCCGGTACAGTAAGGTTCATCGGGAAACCGTAAAACAGGGGCTCTGCCTTTCCCGGCAAGATAAAGATGCGTCAGGGCCGTTCCGATTCCGGCCGCGCCGCTGCCATAGCCCGGTTCAAGGCTTACTTCGTCAGGCGCTATCCTTTTGAACATCTGATACCACTTGACGCCGGAGTCATCCACGCTGGCTTCGCTCAGTATGACGTTGCCGCTGCGCCGGGCGTATTCCAGGTAGCGTTCTTCCCGGCGTTTCAGATAGATGCCGGCAAAGAGATTGATAAATCCGGCAGTACCGCAGCACCAGGAAAAACAGTGCCAGTAGCCCGGCGAGTGAATCTCCGGCGCGCCGGTTTTAAGGAGTCCCCGGATAAGTTTTTCCTGCCATTCCTCATAGAAACCTTCACCGGTAATTTCGTGGAGCAGATAGAACAGCTTTCCTGTTCCCACAACCCCGTGACAATGACCGAGGTAAAAAAGATTGTTCCATTCGGGAATGCGGTGGGGCACCAGGGCGGCGTCCCCTTCGACGTGGGCTGCTCCGGTAATATAATCGGCGCCCTTTTTCGCGCCGTCAAGAAAAGCCTGATTCCCGGTTTCCTGGTACAGCCGCGCCAGAGTATAGGAAATGCCCGCCGTACCATAGGCAAAGCCGGGCATGTGGGCTTCTTCATCATCGGAAATGCCGAACATGGCCGTCACCATACTTTCAAATCCGTCGTAGCGGATACCGCCGTTTTTGGATTTTCCCGTGGAAAGAATATCCCCGCCGGCCCGGGCCGCCAGGTCGCGCCATTCCGGGCGCCCGAAAAACCGGGCGGCATACAGAAGGAAAAGAATGATTCCGGAATCAAAGTTTATTCCGGATTTTCCGCTCCAGATGAGCGCGCCCTTTTCCTCCCGCGCGTTGGCCGCGATTGCATCGGTAATTTCCCCGGCGGCATCCCGGTATTGCCGCTCCCCGGCAGCCTTGAAAAGCTCTATCAGGCTGAAGGCGATTCCCGCCCAGCCGCCGACATACAGAGTCCAGCGGGTACCGGTTTTATAGTGATTCCCCCCTACTCCGGCGCCGGTAATCGCGTCAAAGGAACTTTCCCGAAAACGGGACAAAATATAATTTCCGCCCCGCCCGGCGTCTTCCAGCCAGGACGAATTGCCGGAAGCGTGGGCCAACTGGATAAAAAAGAGGATAATTCCCGCGGAACCGTGGTACAAATCAATATGCCCCTGCTCTGTTTTGCCCGACAGGTCTTTCAGCCAAAAACTTCCGCCGGGGCCCTGTATTTCGACGGAACGGAGCCAGCGGCCGGCCTCCTCCGCACAGCGGAGATAGTCTTCCAAATCGGGCTTTTTCCAAACAGGCTTTATTTCAGCCAGCATAATTTTTCCTCCTATTTCCTAGAATTATGATACACATTATTACATATTATATCAATAGGTTTTATATAAAAATTGCAAAAAAAAAATTTCCGGCTTATCCCGGTAACTCCTATGTTTAAAGTCTGGTTTAATACCCCGTCGAACCGACTCTAATCCCGCAGGCTATAGGTCTTGCCGTACTGCACAATGTCTACATTGGGGTAGCCGTGTTCGGCAAGGTACTTTTTGAAGGCGGCCTGGGCTTTCTTTTCGCCGTGTACCATAAAGATGCCTTTAAGGCGGGAGGTGTCAATGGCGTTGAGCCATTCAAGCGCCTCGAAGTAATCGGCGTGGGCGCTGAAGGCGTTTATCTCTTCCACCTGCGCGCGCAGCTTGAACCACCGCCCGTGGATTTTCACTTCTTTTTCCCGGTTGCGGATGCGGCGGCCAAGGGTATTTTCCGCCATATAGCCGACGGTCAGAATCGTGGTGTTTGGATCTTCGATGTTGTGGATCAGATGATGCTGGATGCGGCCGGCTTCGCACATGCCGTCGGCGGAGATAATGATAAGGGGCCCCTTGCGATCATTCAGCGCCTTTGATTCTTCAACGCTGGTGGTAAAATGCAGGCTGTTAAAACCAAAGGGGTTTTTGTGATGTTTGATAAAAGCCGCCTTAATCTCTTCGTCGTAACATTCGGGATGCACCTGGAATATCGTAGTAGCGTTAGTTGCCATAGGAGAATCGACATAAATCGGAATTTCCGGAATAATCCCTTCATCGACAAGCAAATGGAAATAGTAGACCAATTCCTGGGTGCGTTCAATGGCAAAGGACGGAATAAGTATCTTCCCCCGGTTTTTCACCGTGCGCTTTGCGAGGCCGGCAAGCTTTTCCATGGCGTCATCGGCCGAATCGTGGCGGCGGTTACCGTAGGTGCTTTCAAGGACGATGTAGTCCGGGGCGGGGGTCAGGCCGGGATCGCGGATAATAGGCTTGCCCTTGCGGCCCAGGTCGCCGGTGGCAAGAAAACGCAGTTCCCCGCCGTCCTTTTTTATCGTAATAAACGCCATTGCGGAGCCGAGAATGTGCCCGGCATCGTAGAATTCAAGGTTCACCCCATCGCCGATATACATGGGGCGGTTATAGGAAATACCTACCATCTGGGAAGCAGCCTGAATAGCGTCCTGTTCGGTGTAGAGGGGAGTCCAGTCGAACTTTTCGCCCCTTTTCTGCGCCTGGCCGCGAAGATACATAGCGTCCCGAGCCTGGATATTGGCCGAGTCCATCATGATAAGGCTGGAAATATCCCTGCTTGCGGGGGTGGTAAAAATGTTCCCCTTGTAGCCCCTTTTGACCAGAAGGGGGAGAAGTCCGCAATGATCAAGATGGCCGTGGGTCAAAATGACCGATTCAATGCGGTCGGTGGCTATGCCAAAATTCCGGTTTTTTCTGTCCGCCTCGGCTCTGGAGCCCTGAAAAGCGCCGCAGTCTATAAGGTAGCTTTTCCCGTCTATTTCAAGTACATGCCTGGAACCGGTAACCTCCTCGGCCGCGCCAAGGGAATAAAAAACAACGTCCATAGCGGAATCATAACTTATTTTCGGACTTTTAATATAGTACTCTATCTGTTACAATTGAGTACAGTGAGGTAACAAATGAAAAAGATTGTCCCCTTAATTCTGCTTTTGGCAGTAATATCCCCGATTTTACCGCTTTTTGGCCAGCAAAACTCCGATCCGGCGGCTTCAATTATCAACCACTACGCGGCCCGGAATTTTGTCCCCGGCGCGATGAACAAGGCCGATCTTGACCTTATCGTTCAGGCGGGAATCCGCGCTCCCAGCGCCAGCAACCGTCAGCCCTGGCATTTTACGGTTGTGCAGGACCAGAATCTTGCGAAACAACTGGTTTCCAATATCACGGACGGAAACGTCCTTATTGTCGTATCCGCTTCGGGAGACGGAAAAACCAATGGCAGCCAGATTCTTGACTGCGCTCTGGCGGTTGAAAGTATCTATCTTGCCGCCCAGGCCCTGGGCTATGGTTCCCGCATCTACACCGGGCCGATGAACACCCTGAACAGCCGCTATAAGGCTGATCTGGGGCTGCCCGGCGGCTACAGCGCCGTCGCCCTGGTTCGGGTGGGGAAGGTACAACCCGGTGTTGACGCGGTCAGCGCGGCTTCCGGCAGAAAAGGGGCAGATTCCCTGGTCACATACAAATGATTAAATTGTAGAAAAATGCGTTTTCGTTCCACCAAGTCAAAAAGTTATTCCGTCTCCTTTAAGGACGCGGTTCTCCGTTGCCTGCCCGCAGAGGGGGGCCTCTACGTGCCCGATCAGGTAATGGACATACGGCAGTTCTTCCTATATATGGATAAGGATATCACCTTTCCGGAACTCGTCTCCGTCGTGGCGCCGGCCCTGCTGCAGGGCGAGCTTAACCCTTTTTCAGCTTCCCGGGTTGCCGAGAGCGCTTTTGATTTCGAGCCGGAGCTAATCCGCCTTGACAAGGACTTTTCCATCCTTAACCTCTACAACGGCCCCACCGGAGTTTTCAAGGACTTCGGTATTGCTTTTCTTGCCGCGGTTATGGAGGAACTTCTTAAAAATTCGGGGCAGACCATGGTCCTTTCCGCGGCGCGGGGAGACACCGGAGTCAGCATGACCCATGCCTTCGGCGGCAGAAAAGGAACCTGCGCGGTATTGGTATATCCCTCGGGCCCCATCTTTGGCCTTGATCCGGCTGCCTTTGTTCCTAATGGAGGAAATATCCTTCCCATTCAGGTGCGGGGCACCGCCGATGACTGCCAGCGGCTTATCTATGAAACAATTAATGATCGCAAATTTGCGGAGCGCTACCACGTAACCAGCGCCAACGCCATCAACCCCGGACGCCTTCTGCCCCAGACTTTTTACTATCTCTACGCCTTTGTCAAAATCAAAAAAAGCCTTCCGGGAGACCTTGTTTTCAGCGTGCCCTCGGGCAACTTCGGGAATTTGATCGCGGGTCTTTACGCCTGGAAATTCGGCATGCCCGTGAACGGCTTCATCGCGGCCATGAACGCCAACAACGCCTTCGGCGATTTTATCCGGGGAAAAGCCTTTACCCCCCGTCCCCTTGTCAGCACCTGTTCGCCGGCTATGGATGTAAGCGTACCCGCAAACTATGAACGCTTTGCGTCGTTTTACGAAGAAGCTCCCGCCGTTATGCGAAATATGGTGTATCCCGCTTCCATTAATGACGAACAAACCCTTGACGCCATTGAACGGGTGTGGAAAAAATACCATATTCTTATAGACCCGCACACCGCCGTCGCCTTTGCCGCCGCGGAAAAAACCGCCGCGGAACACAAATGGGGCGGTAATGTACATACAATTATCCTTGCCACGGGCCACCCCGCAAAGGAAGCGGGAACCCTGCAAAGAGCCACAGGCCAGGATATCGCCATTCCCGAAAAACTGCTGGCGCTGCAAAAAAAGGTCGATCCTATTGCCATTATTCCGCCTCAACTTGTATCCTTTGAAGGAGCCGTAGCAAGCTGCTTTTAGGGGCATGACCGCCCCTTGGACAAGGAGGCGCCATGAGATTTCGCAGTATTCCGACCCTGTTGCTGTTTGGCATTTTTTTATCCCTTTCCTTTAATATCGCCGCCCAGGAAAAGGCCGATCAGGGGCAGGAAGAAGAGCTCCCGGCGGAACAGGCGGCGCCGGGCAATCAGGAGGCCGCGGCCGGGGCAGCGGGGGCCGGGGGCCCGGCCCGGGACGAGCCTGTCCCGGCTTCCGGGGCAGACGCCTCCGGGCTTGAAGAAAAGGCAAAAAGCATCAGCGAAGGCATCGAAGCGAATGTTGCTATTGAAACGGAGGATATGGACTTTATCCAAAGGCTCGGCATCGCCCTGGCTGTTATCGCCGGCCAGGTACTGCTGATATTTCTGGTCTGGCTGCTCTTTAAATTCGCCGCAAGGAAAGTTGCGGAAACCGGCGCCGGAAAAATCAAACCCCTGACCATAAAAAAACTTAAGCTCCTTACGGCCAAACAGATTGTTGACAGTATTCAGTTTCTCCTGCGTATCCTGAAATACCTTGTTACGCTTTTTCAGCTTTTCCTTACCGTGCCCATTGTGTTCAGCCTTTTCCCCGAGACCGAAAAACTCGCTTCCACCCTTTTCGGCTACATTCTTACTCCGCTTAAAAATATTATATTCGGAACAATCAGATATATTCCCAATCTCATTACCATTATCATTATCACCCTGATCACCCGTTATGTGGTACGGGGACTCAAGTTTTTTTCCAGGCAGGTTTCAAGGGGCAGGCTGGTTCTTCCCGGTTTTTACGCGGACTGGGCGGATCCGACTTTCAACATACTGAGGGTTCTGCTCTGGGCCTTCACCCTGGCGATTGTGTACCCCTATCTTCCCGGCTCCGATTCAAGAATCTTCCAGGGTATTTCGGTTTTTGTCGGCATTATTTTTTCTCTTGGGTCCAGCTCCGCCATAGGAAATCTGGTGGCCGGTCTTGTCATTACCTATATGCGGCCCTTCAAAATCGGCGACAGGATCAAAATAAACGAGGTAACCGGTTTTGTTGTGGAAAAAACTCTCATGGTTGTACGGATAAAAACCCACAAAAATGAATACGTCACCTTCCCCAATACAATGATCCTGGGTTCCGGCATTGTCAATTACAACACCTCCTCGGACGAAGACGAAGAAGGGCTTATTCTCAATACAAGCATTACCTTCGGGTACAATACCGCCTGGCAGACGGTGCATGAAATTCTCATCAGCGCCGCCCTTGCCACGGGGCATGTTCTTAAAAAGCCAAAACCTTTTGTACTGCAGACCGCTATGGACGATTTCTACGCCAATTACCAGATCAACTGCTACACCAAGGAAGTAAACCGGGTTCCGGCCATTTGTTCGGAGCTCCATGAAAATATCCAGAACGGCTTCCGTACTGCCGGCATTGACATGACCGCCGCCCACTTTCGCATCAATATTCCCTACACGGAACCGGAAAAAAATTCCCCCCGGGAAGGAAAGAAGAAAAAGGACGGAGAAACAACGTCCCGTTAAGCGTCACACACGGGAACGGATGCCGCCTAACAGTTTGTTGCGCTTCGCGCTTAAAACCCCAAAAAATCGCCGATTGGGCGATTTTTTACCCTGCAAACTGCGTAAGGAGCCCATTAATTGTGGTTTTTGCGGTACAAAGTCACGCAAAAACCTACAAGTGCAACAGTCTCCTAACGCTTGTTCCCGCCCGGGATCATTCCGGCAATATGCGCCCGGTCCAATTTTTTTCCGTCCTCGGAACGATACGGATTCCGCCGGTATCTGAGGTAAGACTGGTATGCGGCGCTGCTTTGGTAGTATCCGTCCGGGCCTTTAAAGGAGGAAGACTCGTCGCAGCGGTACAACTCAAGCAAAACGGGGAAAAGGGGCGAGGCCATTATCCCGCCGGTACGGGCCAGGGGCAGCCGGGGCAGGGCGGCCGGAAGCATGTGGTTCCTTACCAGGTAACAAACATCGCCGGTAAGGGCCGCGTCAAAGCCCAGGCGCCCCAGAAAACGCCTTGCCTGGCGCTCGCCCAGTTCGGCGTGGCGGTCAAACCGGCGGTTTCTTACGGATTCGGCCAGTGGTTTTCCCACATCGTGGAGCAAAAGCCCCAGGGAAAGGCGCAAATCATAGCCTCCGCCCCCGGTTTTACGATAGCGAAAGGTTTCCAGCGTATGTTTCCAGACATTTCCCTCGGGATGAAATTCCTTTGAATGGTCTACATCATCAAGAACAGCCAGTTCCGGCCAGAATTCTTCCAAAAAACCGCCGCTTTTGAGGAGTTCCAGGCCCAAATCGGGTCTGGGAGAGGTCAAAAGTCCCGCAAGAAGGATACGCTGCTCCTCCGCAAGAGGCGCCGGACTCCCGGAAAAGTGCCGGAAAAGCGCCGCCATTTCTTCAATCTGAAAAATTTGGCCGATCCCGCCGGCTTCTCCCCCTCCGCCGTTTCCGCTTTGCCCGCCGGCCCCCGCTTCGCCGGGGGAATAGCACGATAAAAGCAGGGCCGCGTCCATAAGCGCCCGACAGGGATCCGCGCCGGGATTGAGGCCCTTCCACCAGGGAACCTGCGGTTCCGCGCGCCGCGAAGGCCCCGCCTTGTCCCCGCCGCCGTTCTTCCGCGAAGAACCATCCCGCAGGCTCCGCAGCAGAGGATAGACTCCCCCGGGATCATAAAAACGGCCGCTTTTCCAATCCTGGCGCCATTCAAGAATTCCGAATGAAGCCGGCTGGCCGGACGCGGCGGGGAAAAAAATCCCTGCTTCCGGCGGGGCTTCTTCGGAAGAAAAACAGCGAAAATACCATGTCCGCTCTCCCCTGTCCAGGGCGGCATCCGCAAGGTCAACGCCGGGGAAGCGCAGATCCTCAAAACAACGGGCCAGATCGGAAATATCGGCATTGGTCAGGATATAAGCTTTGGCAGGAATATTCCGGCCAAGGTATGCGTCAATGGCGCTGAAACCCCAAAGATAAGCGGAGAAACCTTTGGAAACCAGCGTATCCGGTACGTCGGACATAATTTCAGTTTATTCCGCCTTTAATCCGCCAGCGATTCTCCACCCGTTCAAACTGTTCCGCCGATACCGTAATCAGCCGGCCGTCGTCGGAGCCGAGCTTAAGCTGGCCTGTCACCACATTCACTTCGGTAACTTTCCACACCGCGTCCCCATGACTGATCCGGGAACCTTCCTGGGGAATAAGCCGCCGCTGTTCGCTGTAGAAGCTGTACTCGTAGGAAAGGCAGCAAAGAAGCCGGCCGCAGGGGCCGGAAATTTTCATGGAATTAAGAGAAAGGTTTTGATCCTTGGCCATTTTAATCGAAACCGGCCGGAGCTTGTCCGAAACCATGTGGCAGCAACAACCCCGGCCGCAAACGCCAAGCCCCCCTGTTACGCGCGCTTCGTCACGGACGCCGATCTGACGCAGTTCAATGCGGGTTTTAAACACGCTTACCAGATCTTTCACCAGCTCCCGAAAGTCAACCCGGTTTTCCGCGGTAAAGAAAAAGAGGATCTTCGTTTCCTCAAGAAGATAGTGAACCAGAACCAGCTTCATCTCCAGCTTGTGATTCTCGATCTTTTGCTTGCAGATCCGAAAAGCCTCCCGCTCAAGATTATGATTGCTTTTGGCTTTTTCAAGATCTTCCTTTGCGGCGGGCCGTTCAATCCAGGCAATTTCCTGAATCGACGGAATCCCGCTTCCCGTTACCTTCCCGATAACCTGCGCCAGATCCTTGCCGTAACGGGTAGGCACAATTACCATTGTATGAGGGCTGAGGGCATCGCCCTTGTAGACGGCAAGAAAGGTCTCCTGGGAGTAAAAAAGCCTAAGACGGTAAATAGGCATATCAGGGGAAAGGGATTCGATCCCGGCGCCGGTAATGATGTCATCCATCTCCTCCTCGCCGGGGCTGTCCTCCAGAGCGGAAATATCTTCATCATCTATGTTTTCATATTCGTCGGAATTGTTCATTGTAACTCCGTAAAATTTTTTCAAAACTCTCTAAAAACCAGGCGGTTTTTAGAGATATCCTTATTGCAGCAAGTCTACCAGAAGACCATTAATTTCCTCAAGGCTCGCCGCAAGCTTCAACTGACTCATCTGGCCGGTAAGCAGCATAGCGGCCAGATCTTCAAGTTTTTTGTCAACAACCTGTACCGTTACATTGGGCTTTAGTTCTTTTCGTATCCGCAGTATTGTGGTTGAACTGTGAATCTCATAGCTGTTTTCTACCACATAATGCATAAAATTCCGTACAGCCTGTTTATAACGGAGGATTTTATCGGGCAGAGGGTGATCCTTCAGAATATCGCCGGCGCTTCTGACTTCGTCCATAAGAAAGCTGACCGCCTCCTCCGAAGCAGGCAGATTCCGCAGGGGGCCCAATTCATCGGCGGTTTTGCCCCGGATATTTTCAAAAATTTCCGAAAAACCGGGTTCACCGCTGCGCCGGACGCCCCGGCCTCTGGTTTTTTTGGCTTCTTCCTTTACCTGTGAATAGGCGGAAGGGTTCATGTAGAAAGAAGAAACATCGGACGGATCAATCTTAGCCATGATTTTTCGAAAACACGGGCAGCGCGGATTTGATGCCCTGGGCGTCCCGGTGTTCCGACAGGGCCTTGTTCCAGCTTGCCTCGTCGGTACATACCGATACTTTGCCGTGGACAAGGCAGCCCTCGTCCGCCTGAATACGGCGGGTGATAATGTCCCCAAGCACAAGCGCGGTGGAAAGGATCACCAGCCGCTCGCTGGCAATCACGTTGCCGTAAACCACCCCGCCGATGGTAATGGAAGTGCCGGATACATTGCTTTTCATCCGGGCGAACTCGCCGATTACCACTCTGCCCCTGGCGATAACATTTCCCAAAATGCTGCCGTCAACGCGGGTAAAACCGCCGGTTTCAATATCTCCTTTAACACTGGTATTGGGGCCGATAATAGTGTTGATTGAGAAATCTTCGTGTTTGCCGGAGGACATGACGGCCTCGAACCTTTAAGCCTTCAACATCTAACGGGCATTTTTGGCAATACTTGACCGGATGTTTATGTATTTGTAGGGATCCACAACATCGGAACCGATATGAACCTCATAATGCAGATGCGGGCCGGTGGAAAGACCGGTATTACCGATATACCCAATCACCTCGTTTTGCTGAACCCGCTGGCCAACCTTAACCCGGGAAGAAAGCAGATGGGCGTAACGGGTGTAATATCCATGCTTGTGCTTGATAATGACGTAATTCCCAAACCCCTCATCGTAATCTATGGTAACAACCTGTCCGTCGGCCGTAGCGACAACCGGATCCCCGGAACGGTAGGTGGAAAGATCGATGCCTTTGTGAATGTAATACTGGCCGCTGAAGGGGTTCTCGTTCTGGCCGAAAAACATGGAAATATGCCCAATGCCGCCCCTGATAGGCCAAATGCTGGGTATCTCCGTAAGAAGCGCGCTTTGCGAATCCAACAGGGTGCCGATTTCTTTAACCGGTTCCACCGCCGAAGCAAGATAGCTTGAAAGACGGCGTACATCGTCAACTTCCCGCAGCAGCCCTTCCGGAGTTTCCCGAATATCAAAGAAGGAACTTAAATCTCCCGAAGCGGAAGGATTTTTATCCATGAAATCCGCGCCCAGCGCGGACAAAGTGCCCTCAAGGGCTGTCTCGAAACCCCTGGCTTCCCGCAGCAGCCGGGTTGTTTCGTCCCGCAGTTGATCCAGACTGGCCTGAACATCCTTGAGACGGCCGTCTTTGCTGGCAAGGACATTACGGGTACTGTTATAGGAAGCACCGTACCAGAAAAAAGCCCCCACAAGGCCTACCACCACCAGCAGGAAACAGCAGATTGAAAGAACAGTAATATGAAGATTATAAACCTTCTTCTCGGAATGAGGTACTAAAACCACTGTATAAGGCCGGATGAGAAAATATCCCAGGGCCTTGAAAAAACCTGCCGCTCCGCGGGTTACAGCGGCGGCGGTATGTTTCACTTTTTGGACAATATTATTCTCAAAACGTTTATACTCGTGAACCGAGGCCAAAATTCACTCCTTGAACCGGCTCTAATTAAAATTATCTTTAAGTTTATCAAACTTCAAATAAAACGTCAATCGGCATGTTTGAAATTACGTATTCACCCTCTCCGCCGGGATTAACTACAGTGTATAACATCTTTCTACTATCGGCAAATTCGACGTTTTTCAAAAGTTCAAAATGCGTGAAGCGCAACAAACTCCTAAACGGCATTAAACCCGGCTTGGATGGCCTCGACATTCATGGGAATAAAACGATGTTTGTCGGGGGAAAAGAATTTCTTCAAAATTCCCTCGATGTCGTCGATAGAAAGGGCGCCGGTAAGCTTTGCCATAGCTCCCAGGGCTATCATATTGGAAAAACGGATGTTTCCTATTTTTTCCGCAAGGCCCGAAGCCTCAATTTTCACCGTTTTAAGGTCGCTTCGCCGGGGATTTTCCTTTACCAGGCTGGAATTTATCAGCATAAGCCCGCCTTTTTTGAGGATTCCCTCGCAGAGGGGAAGAGAGTCACTGTTCATTACCAGGGCGGAATCCGGCGTAGTAACCAGGGGGCTGGCGATTTCTTCATCGGATACGATAACGCTGGCCCTGGCTATGCCGCCCCTTTTCTCCGCCCCGTAATAAGGGAAGAAAGTGACGTTTTTGCCTTCCTTCATGGCGCAGTACACCCAAATTTGCCCCAGGGAAACTATTCCCTGGCCGCCAAAACCGGCAAAAAAACTCTTTTCCGTCATGCGGCCCCCCCAAGTTTCGCGACCCGGGCCGCGGCGGGTTTTGCTTCGCTGCCGGCGCCCAGGGTGTTTTTAATCTCGCCCAGCGGAAAAACGGGAATCATATTTTTTTCCAGCCAGTCCACCGCGTCCGCCGGCTCCATGCTCCAGTTGGTCGGACAGGGTGAAAGGATCTCCACCAGGGAAAAACCAATTCCGGCCATCTGGGCTTCAAAGGCCGTTTTTATATACCGGCGGGTTTTTCGGATATTGGCCGCGTTGTTCACCGCCCCCCTTGCTATATAACGGGTTCCGTCCAGCGTGGAAAGAAGCTCCGAAACCCGGATGGGGTAGCCCATACCGGCCTCGCCGGGGTCTCTGCCCAGGGGGGCGGTAACGGCTTTCTGCCCGACCAAAGTGGTGGGCGCCATTTGGCCGCCGGTCATACCGTAAATGGCGTTATTGACGAAAATCGTGGTGAACTTTTCGCCCCGGTTTGCCGCGTGGATCATCTCCGCCGTACCAATGGCCGCCATATCCCCGTCGCCCTGGTAACAGATAACCAGATGATCCGGAAGTATGCGCTTGACCCCGGTTGCCGCGGCGGGGGTCCTGCCGTGGGGGGGCTGCACGGAATCAAAATCGAAGTACAGATCCGCCCAAATGGCGCAGCCCACGGGATTTGTGATAATCGCCCGCTCCCGCAGTCCCATCTCGTCGATAAGGCCGGTAATAAGCCGATGAATTATTCCGTGCCCACAGCCGCCGCAGTACTTGGTGGGAGTCCTGTACAAACTGTCAGGGTATCCATATAACTTTTTCATGCTTTTTTTCCTGCCTTGTATATCTGTAATGCCTTTGCGAAAACCTCTTCCTCTGTTGGGATGACGCCGCCGGAGTGACCAAGAAGGTGTACGGCCGGAACAGAGCCGGGTGCGCCCCTTTGCGCGTCCGTCCCGCCGCCGGAAAGGGCCTCAAAGACCGAAAGCTTCACATCGTCAACAAGCTGCCCCAGGCTCATCTCAACGGTAAGAATGGGCTTGCCCCGCAGGGCTATCTTTCCCAGGGCCTCGTAGGGAAAAGGCCAGAGGGTGATGGGCCTGAAAAGGCCCAGCCGAATCCCCTCTTTTTCGGCGAGCATTCGCGCGCCAAGACACACCCGCGCCGACGTGCCGTAGGCCGCCAGAACAAGATCGGCGTCGTCGCAGCCGACTTCTTCATAGCGGATTTCAGCGCTTTTTATTGCGTCATATCCGGCGTAGCGGGACAGGGTTTTTTCTTCCAGTTTTTCGGGGATCAGGTTTAGTGAGGTAATATGGCGCGCCTGGGGACGAAGCGTGCCGCCGCCGGCGCTTTTTCCGGAGTCCGCGGCCGGCGCTCTCCCGGCCATGCGGCCGACAATCCAGTCCCGTTCGGGAAGTTCGGAAAGGGCCTTTTCCGGCGGCAAAACCACTCCCTCCATCATCTGTCCTATCATCCCGTCGGCAAGAACAATAACGGGCATGCGGTACTTGTCCGCCAGGTCAAAAGCCAGATAGGTAAGGTCGGCACATTCCTGAACGCTTTTGGGGGCAAGAACGATAGAGTAATAATCGCCGTGGCCGCCGCCCCGGGTGGACTGAAAGTAGTCGCTCTGGGCAGGCGCGATGGAACCCAGGCCGGGGCCGCCCCGGACCACGTTCACAATCACCGCGGGCACATCGGCGCCGGCGGCGTAGGAGATTCCTTCCTGCTTCAAACTGATGCCGGGGCTGGAAGAGCTGGTCATTGCCCGGGCGCCCGCGCAGGAAGCGCCGTAGAGCATGTTAATCGCCGCGGTCTCGCTTTCCGCCTGGATAAAAACCCGGTTCCGGGCCAGCATATTTTTCGCCATATAAGCGATAAGCTCATTTTGGGGGGTAATCGGATAACCGAAGTAAGCGCCGCAGCCCGCCCGAATCGCCGCCTCGGCAATAGCCTCATTTCCCTTCATTAATACTTTTTCGTTATTACCTGCCATTATGCTTCCGCCCCTTCCAATTCAAAAACTTCAATGCACACATCCGGACACACCTCAAAGCAGTTTCCGCAGGCAATACACTTTTCCGGGTACGCGGCTTTTGAGGGGTAGGAGCCGGAAGAATTGGGTTCCGTATCCGCCTCCAAAACCTTTACCGGGCACGCGCGGAGGCACAGATAACAGCCTTTGCACAACTCGCGATCTATTTCGATTTTTCCTCTCCTGGCCATTAAATTTCCTCTCCAAAAATTAAACTAGGAATTTGTTGCGCTGGCACAGCAGACTCCTAAAGCCAGTATATCGAAGAAGAAGAAAAATCTCTACAGCCCAAAAGTACGCCGTCTTGTAAGGGGACTCTGCCCCTATACCGCCATAGGAAGATAAATTTACGCTCCCGGTTGTATTATAAATATCACACAAAAATTGCCTTTTTATTGTATGTTTATTAACTTGATCGATATAGTAAAGTATGAACTCCCTCTTTAGGCAGGCAGGTATTTATGATACGAATAATCGTAATCAGTGAGCGGAAAAAGGACAGGGAAAAGATAAGCAATATCCTGTCCAGCCAGAATGATTTTGAGATTGTGGGACTTGGAAGTAACACGTATGATGCTCTGAAATACGCAATGGATCTTCGGCCGGATATCGAGATTCTGGACCTGGGACAGAACGATGCCGCAAGCCTGGAAATTATCCGGCCTGTTAAAAGGAATTCGCCCTTAACCGCGCTCATTGTACTCGGTTCCCGTTATAAGAACGGCAACGCAAGCAGGGCTTTTAAGGCCGGCGCCTCGGGATATATTTTAAAAGAAAACGATATGGACAGGCTGACAAC
>JAISAK010000234.1 GCA_031266695.1 Treponema sp. | reverse complement strand
TTTTTCTTTTACTTCTTTGACTTTTTTGTCTTTGTGGTTAAATATTCTTCTTCCGGTTTTGACTCCAGTACCCTGTGTCCGCGGTTGTTTTCTTGTTTTTAAACTATGAAAGTAATCCGTTCTGAAATACTTGGTTTTTGCATGGGCGTCCGCCGGGCGGTTGATATGGCCCTTGCCGAAGCCGCGGCTTCGGCCAAAGCGGGCGCGGTGTTCACCCTGGGCCCCCTCATTCATAACCCCCAGGTACTCGCCGGGCTTGAAAAACAGGGCCTTGAAATTTTTGATGAAAAGAATTTTTCAAAAGAATTTTTTTTGAAATCCGGGGAAGCGGGCGTGGCGGCCTTTCCCTTTCCTCCCGGAGCGGCGCTTGTTATCCGGGCCCACGGCGTTCCCCCGGCCCTTGAAAAAGAGCTGGCGGAGCGCGGTGTCAGGCTTGTGGACGCCACCTGTCCCAGGGTCAAGGCCAGCCAACTCAAGGCGCGGGCCCTTGTTGAAGCCGGCTTTCACCTTTTTCTCGCGGGCGAGAAAGAACACGCGGAGCTTGCCGGTCTTCAGGGCTACGCCGCCGCGGCTTGTCCTGAAGCCGCCGTCTCCCGTATTGTCGTGGGCAGCGCGGCCGAGGCTGAAGCCGCCGCCGAAAGGCTTCACGCCGGGGCCCCCGGGGCCAGGACGGCGCTGATTGGGCAGTCTACCATCTCCGAAAAGGAATACCGCGAAATAAGCGGCGGAATAAAAAAATATTTTCCCGCCCTTGAAGTTGTAAACAGCATCTGCGATGCCACGCGGGATCGGCAGGAAGCCCTGCGGCGGCTGCTGGATCGGGTTGACGCGGTTATCGTCGCCGGAGGCAGGGAGTCCGCCAACACCCGGCGGCTTCTTGCCATTGCCGCGGAACGGGGCAAACCCTGCTGGCTTTCGGAAAGCCCGGAGGATCTTCCGCCGGAAATTTTTTCCTTTCAAACCGTCGGCCTCAGCGCGGGCGCTTCCACGCCGGACAATGTGATCGGCGGGATAGAGAGGGCCCTGTCGGAACACTGCTGTGTGACGCCTCATGTAAAAACCTGACCATTGCGCGTTGTTGAATACTTTCCTTCAAATAAGTAAAATTAACGGAGAGTTGAGGCTGTTCCAAAAACTGAAGTTTTGGAACAAGCTCAGTTGTGAGGAGTTTTGATGAAGGCGATTGAACTTGCGAAAGCCTATGATCCGGCTTCCTTTGAGGATCAAATCTACGCCCTTTGGAAAGAACGGGGCGCCTTCCGGCCCGAAAACAGCGCGGGCGCCGCGCCTCCCTATGTGATCGTTATTCCTCCGCCCAATGTCACCGGGGTGCTTCATCTGGGGCACGGCCTTAACAACAGCCTCCAGGACATCATGATTCGTTTTCACCGTATGCGCGGGGAGCCGGTTCTATGGGTGCCGGGCACGGATCACGCGGGCATCGCGACCCAGAACGTAGTGGAAAAGAAACTTCGCGCGCGGGGCCTGAGCCGCCGCGAGCTGGGAAGGGAAAAATTTGTCGAAGAGACCTGGAAGGTTAAGAACGAACACCACGCCGTAATCTCCAGGCAGCTTGCCCGTATCGGGGCCAGCCTTGACTGGTCGCGGGAACGTTTTACCCTGGACGAAGGTCTTTCCAGGGCGGTCAGGGAGGTCTTTGTTACCCTCTACGAGCGGGATCTCCTTTACAAAGGCAACTACCTGGTAAACTGGTGTACCTCCTGCGGAACCGCCCTGGCCGACGACGAGGTGGAGCATGAAGATACACCGGGAAAGATGTACCGGCTGCGTTACTTTCTTGCCGAAGACGGCGGCCCGGGCGGCGGTGTGGAAATCGCCACGACCCGGCCGGAGACTCTGCTTGGCGACACGGCGGTTGCGGTTCATCCCGAGGACGAGCGCTACCGGGATCTTGTCGGAAAAATGGTGAAGCTCCCCCTTACGGATCGGGAGATACCGGTTGTTGCCGATACCTATGTTGACCGCGCCTTTGGCACGGGGGTGGTAAAGATCACCCCTGCCCACGACCCCAACGACTGGGAAGTGGCAAAGCGCCACGGACTTCCGGTAATCAATATTCTCAACCCCGACGGAACCCTTAACGGCGAAGTGCCGGAGAAATACCGGGGCCTGACGGTAGAGCGGGCAAGGGAAGCGGCGCTTGAGGATCTGAAAGCCGGCGGCTGGTTTATCGGGGAAGAAAACATCAGCCACGCCGTGGGGCACTGCTACCGCTGCCATACCGTGATAGAGCCTTTCTTTTCCGAGCAGTGGTTTGTCAGAATGAAGCCCCTGGCGGAAAAGGCCCTTGCCTCGTGGCGGCGCGGGGAGTTTGTCTTCTACCCGAAGAAATGGGAAAACACCTTCGAACACTGGCTTCTCAATATCCGCGACTGGTGCGTTAGCCGCCAGCTCTGGTGGGGCCACCGCATTCCCGCCTGGTACTGCGGAGGCTGCGGCAAAACCGCGGTCTCCCGCGCGGATCTTTCCGCCTGCCCCCACTGCGGCTCCAAAGATATTAAGCAGGATCCCGACGTGCTTGATACATGGTTTTCAAGCTGGCTCTGGCCCTTCAGTACCCTGGGCT
>JAISAK010000231.1 GCA_031266695.1 Treponema sp. | reverse complement strand
ATTTTCTTTTATATTTATTTTGCCCAAAAGGGGAGCGGCAAGGTAGAAGTTGAAGTTGAAAAAATCCTGAGTGTTTTCCCCGCCGCGCTTCTTCTCCTGATGATATTTGGACTTGCGGTCCTGTCGTTTGTTTTCGGCGGCATTTCCGTCTGGTCAGGACTTCTGGTGATTCTTCTCGGGATAGCAGGGCTTATCTGGTACAGCCGCCGTGAAGGCCGGGAAAAATCAGCGGAACTGGTGAAAAACCTCGACTGGGATACTGCGCTTTTCCTTCTGAGTATCTTCGTGGTGGTAGGAGCCGTGTCGGAAGCAGGGCTGCTCCACGACTTTTCCCGTTTCCTTTCCCGTATCGTAGGGCAAAATGTACTCTTGGGCTTTGTCCTTATCGTGGGGGTATCCACCCTGATCAGCGGTTTTGTGGATAACGTACCTTACATCATCGTGATGCTTCCGGTGGCCGCCGAAATGGTCGGCAATTTGGGACTGCGGCAGGAGCTCTATATGTTTGCCCTGCTTGTCGGTTCCTGCCTTGGGGGAAACCTTACCCCTTCGGCGCCTCCGCCAATATAGTCTCCATAGGAATCCTGAAAAAACAGGGCCGAATATGTTCTTTCGCCAGTGGCTTAAAATCAGCCTGCCGTTTACCTTCTTGACCACCGTAGCTTCCACAGTCTTTATTTGGTTCGTGTGGTATTCCTGACACTTCCGCTGTTTTACGCGAAGGGGTTCTCTGTCGGATAGAGCATACCCTTGGGCCGGTTAAAGGCAATGTCCGGAACCCCTAAATAGCCGAAGACCGTGAACAGAGCCTTACCGAATTTACCGAAGGCCACCGCGCCGTGGTGGGGATAGCGTTTGGCGATGAGTACATGCCGGTAGAAGCGTCCCATTTCAGGAACAGCGAATATTCCTATGCCTCCGAAAGAACGGGTAGACGGGGGCAGCACTTCGCCTTGGGCGATGTATGCCTGAAGGGAGCCGTCAGTATTGCCGTGCAGACGGAAAAAGGTGATGTCCCCGGCCGCGATGTCCCCTTCCAGCGTCCCCCGCGTAAGGTCCGGCGGGTTTTTCCCGTTTTCTACCGTCCGGTTCATGATGAGTTGGTACTTTACCGCCGTGTTCTTTTCTTTCCTGAGCTTGCAGAGCGGCGTATTGCCACAGTGGAATCCCATGAACACATCCTGCGGCGAGTAGGAATACTTTCCCAGGATGTCGCTGTTGTAAATGTCCGCGGGAACAGAATTGTTGATGTCCAACAGCGTTACTGCGTCATCGGAAACGCAGGCGCCTATGTATTCGCTTAGGGCGCCGTAAATATCCACTTCGCAGCCAACCGGTATGCCCCTGGATGCGAGCCGGGAATTGACGTAACAGGGAACAAAGCCGAATTCGGACGGGAAAGCGGGCCAGCATTTGTTGGCAAAGGCTACGTAATTACGGGCGCCCTTATGTCCTTCGGCCCAGTCAAGGAGGGTGAGTTCAAACTGAGCCAGCTTCGGCAAAAGGCCGGGGTACTGGTTTCCGTCCGCTCCCAGTTCGGCGGCCATGTCTTGTACCGTACCGGCTATACGGGGGTCCTCCGCATGTTTGCGATAGGCCGCAAGGAGGTCCAGTTCCGAATTCTCCTCAATCTCCACACCCAAATCGTAAAGCCCCTTAATAGGCGCATTGCAGGCGAAAAAATCCTGAGGCCGGGGCCCGAAGGTGATGATTTTGAGGCGGGCAAGGCCCAGAAGGGCACGGGCCACGGGAATAAAGTCCTCCACCATGCAGGCGATGTCCCCGGCGGTCCCCACAGGATATTCAGGGATCACCGCCTTGATACGTCTGAGCCCCAGATTGTAGGAGCAGTTGAGCATACCGCAATACGCATCGCCCCGGCCATCGATAAGGTCCTGGCCTGTTTCTTCCGCCGCCGCCGCGTACATTACCGGCCCGTCGAAATATTCGGCGATTAAGGTTTCCGGCGTTTCGGGGCCGAAATTCCCCAGGAAGACCAGAAGGGCGTTGCATCCCGCCTTTTTCACCTCCTCAACCGATTTCAGCATATCCGTTTCGTTCTCCACAGTAGTCCGGGCCTCAAAAACGGCAATACCTTTTTGGGCACACGCCGCCGCCACCTTGCTCCGGCGGTTTTCCGACAGGGAACGCACAAAGCAGTCCCGGGAGACCGCAATTATTCCCAGCGTAACTTCAGGAATATTCTTACTCATAAACACCTCTCTTGTGGGTATTAGGATAATTTTTTGGTAAAACCAAAACCCCATTCAAAGTTATCATACAGGGGCCATACGAAACAACTACGGACATCGCGGTCTTCTTTATTTACGCCTGCCAGCAGCAAAACACATGACCCTCCGCCGCGCCGGTCATCGGCGGGCGTTCCCTGCGGCAGCGCTCGTCCGTGAGGGGGCAGCGTTCGGCAAATGCACAGCCGGAAACCTCGGTTACCGGCGTCTGAATTTCACTGTTCAGCGTTCCCGTAATTTTCCGCTTCTCCGCCTGTTGTCCGGCGCTTCCGGCCAATGGAACGTCCTTCTCCTCACCGGAAGCCGAAGCCGAAGCAAAGAGCAGCCGGGTATAGGGGTGACGGGCGGTTTGGTAGAGGTCCGCTGCCGCCGCTTCTTCCATAATTTCTCCCCGGTACATGACGCCTATGCGGTCACAGAAATAGGACGCCACCTTGAGATCGTGGGCAATGAACAGAAAGGAAAGGTTATGCCGCAAACGAATATCCAAAAGAAGGTTCAGTATTTGTCCCTGAATGGAAACATCCAGGGCGGATACCACTTCGTCACAGATCAAAAGATCCGGCTTCATCAGGAGGCCCCGGGCTATGGAGATACGCTGCCGCTGGCCGCCAGAGAATTCCGCGGGCCGCCGTTCCATGTCCGCCGCGCCAAGGCCCACTTCTTCAAGGATAGCCGCCGCCTCTTCCCTCGCGTTCTTTTCGC
>JAISAK010000226.1 GCA_031266695.1 Treponema sp. | reverse complement strand
GCGGCCGGCCTTTGCGGGTTTAGCCGCCCGCGCGCTCTTTTTGGAAGCCGCCCTTCCCTTCCGGGGGGCTTTTTCCGTTTCCGCCTCGGCCTTTTTCGGCTTGCGGGCGGTGAAATTCCCCCGAAGCAGCGCGGGCGGAACCTTGACTTTGATTCCCTCAAAGAGGCCCAGGGCCAGCTCCGCCGCTTTCTGACAGCTTTCATCCGCGGCGGTTCCGCCCTTCCCGGCGTAAACCACCAGGAGTTCCCTCTTTTTCAACTGCCCAAAACCGGCAAGCTCTTCGGCTGTTTTTGGATTGGCAACCAGAAGCCCCATTTCGGGGTGGTGGTAAGCGACAATAAGGTCTACGCCCTTCCATTTCGCGAATTCTTCGGCAAGCCGGGAAGGTTCGGAAACCACCGAAGCAAGGTTCGAAGAAACGCTTTTATAACCGAGTTTATCGACCAGCAGCATCCGGAGAAGCAGGGCAGCCCGCTCGCCGGAAAGGTCGTCATCTCCCAATTCATACAAAACATCTCCCAAATTGTTCCCGCCCACGGAATCCGCAATACCAATAGTCTTTTTTATCTGCCGTACAGCGGAATTGAATCCCCGCCGGGTGGAAAGCACTTCCAGATTCGTTAAATCTTTGCCCATAAGATTCTATACTCCATACGTTCGTTTTTATAAGGCAACGAATTATCCAATTCGTTATCTCCGTTATTAAGTTTAACCGGAATTCCCCGGCAATTTCAAATTGACAGGGAATAATCTACCCAGGTAAAGAAAAAACGCCCCCGGAATGTTCAGCGCAACTCCTTGCGGCGCTGTCTCGGGGGCGTTCCGGTTCACTTATCGCTCACCAAACTTAAATTTCTCTTAACCCGGAGTCTCCGCCACGGTTTCTGCTGCCCGCTTTGCGGCCCCGTTTGCGGGGTTTGGCATCCACCACGCCGCCGGCTTTCCGTCCGCGCTTGGGAGCGGGAATGGCTTTGGGGGCCTTGGGGGCCGCGCCGGCTTCGGTAGTGGCGGCGCTGTCCGTGGAACCGACCATATCCAGGTAGGAAGCGGCGGTTTCTTTGGGATTGTCTTCGCCGGCGCCAAAGGACTGGCTTATATCTTCCCTGACGGTGGAGCGGCGGCGGCTGAAAGAAGCAAAGGCCGCGTCCTGGAATCCCTTGGAAACGCCGTGGAGGAATTCGTTGAGCACGTTCGCCATAGCGTCAAGGGTCGCCTTTTTCCGTTTGATGGAGGTAATATCCACATCAAGGAGGAGGCCGGGCTGCAGGTGATAAGGATTGATCGTGTAATCAAACTTGTAGTACTCCTTCTCCAGGAAGGAAAGGCGGTTTTCCATAACGCGCCGCTCGATCGGATAAAGGTAATCGTACATTTTCTTCATCTTGTCCCGCATAAGGATAATTCTGTTCCGAATCCGGTCTTTTTCGTAGATGTAAGTACGATTTGACCTTTCGACCTCGGTTTCGGCGGGGCGGACAAAGGAAATCTCGTCCCACACCTTGGCGATGTCTTCGTACAGGGGTTCGCCGCTCTTGTCTTTGATGATTTTTTTGATCCGGTTCTTGTTCTTCTTGGCAAGATCCTCGAAATCGGTAACCTTGAAGGCGGACTTGGAATCCTGATAGATAACTTCCAGAAGATCCGACAGGTGCTGAACCTCGGTCTCGAAACTCTTCATCTGCACATCGTAGGCCTTGCGATCCTCAATGAGCTGGGCATTGTCGAAATAACGCAGCTTGATTGAATAGCGCTCGTCGGGAAGATTCGCCGTGTCGGTATCCTCATATTCGCGGATAATGACTTCGCGGCCGTTCTTGAGATTCTCGATGTACTGATAACCCATCTTGGAGGTATCCAGAATTGAGGTGATGGAGTTAATGGCGGTATTGAAGCCCCGGTTCCGGATGTTTTCAATATCCACGATCTTTTTGATGTTCTCGCGGACATTGAGGGCGTCGAAAGTTTCGGGATCGATTTCCGCGCGGAGATCGTTAATCCGTTCCATAATTGTCTTGGCGATAACGGAATAGCGCTTTGATTTGGGATTATCAAGATCGTCGTCGGTATAACCTTCCACTTTATTCATCTTGGTAAAGAGGATTTCACTGTCGGAAAGTTCCTCAAGCCCCTGATCAATACGTTCATCCTTGACCCGCTCAACTTCCTTGTCGATAACGTCAATGATGTGCTTGGACAGAAGATCCTTGATAAGGTATTCAACGGTCACCTGATAATGGAAAATCGGGCTGATAAGTTCGGAATCCAGAATATTAACCGAAAGTTTTACATCGGTAACGGTCTTGGGTTTGACAAGGTTGTCCTTGAAAGAACATTTGACAATGGAATAGGCGTTTTCGCCCCGGACAAAAGCGCCGGTGTCGGTTTTTTGCCGGAGAATGCTGTTGGTGTGGGTTTCCAGCTCATTTACGCCCCGCTGAACATGGCCCTGGAGGTGGCCATATATATTGACGATGGATTTCTCAATTTCACCGGTGTTGAACTTATCGGCGCCTCCCACGGCGTCCAACAAATCGGCGATCTCTTTCGGAGTATACCGGGAAAGGACCTTGGTCTCTTCCTTGTCGATAAAATTCCGAACCTTTTTGACCATTTCATCTTCCGTCGTTACCATGTAACGATTGAACATGTTCTGGTAATTCTGATTGAAGTAGTTGTACAACTTCTCTTTAAGGCCGCCCATCACATCGAGACGTTCAAGTACATCCTTGGGTAATCTCGAGGTTAAATGATGGATGACCTTATTGGCTTCCTCTTCCAGAAGTTGATTCACTTCATTCTGCTGATCCCGGTATTCCTGGGCTAATGAATTCCGAGAACCTACGGCACTCGGTTTTTCCGGATGAAATACATTCGGGCTCTTGGGCAGATCAATGGCTCCCATATTACGCTCCTTAAAATAAATTTTTCACACAAAACATATATAATAGTATCTTATTCACATTTAAAGGAAATGTAAAGCCTCTTTTGATTTATCATGATTTATCTTTTATTCATATAAAATATTGCTACAAATATCGGGAAATTCTTTTATAAGATATAGCAGTTTCGGTAATAAATATGATATATTTATACCATGCGGATAAATATTACCGGAAATATAGTCTATGGCTTGTTTTTAAGCTCCGTTTTGGGGCTTGTTCCCCTGAACGCCGCGGATACGAGGAGTATTCCGATAGATGTTAATCTTATTGTTGACGGGTCATCGGCGTTGAAGGAGCCCCTTGACGAGGTGGCGGCCTGGATTTCAAACAACCTGGTAGATCATTTGTTTCAGGAAGGAGATAAAGTTACTATCTGGAGCGCCGGGAGAAGTGCCCGGATTGTGTATTCCGACACCCTTAAAGACGGCGCATGGAAGGATAATGTCAAAAATTCCCTCAAATCCCTCTCCGCCGGCGATGATTCTGCGGATTTTGCCGGGGCTTTGCGGGAAGCGGCCGGCCGCGGCTCCGGCGGGAATATGACCTATACCCTTCTGGTCAGCGGATCTTCCGCCTCCCTTTCCCCTACCCTGCTGGGATCCGGGGCGAATCTGATGAAATATTCCAGGATAGAGGAATTCCGGGGCTGGCGAATCCTGGTTATTGCCCTGAATATCGACTCGCGGGTACGGCAGGCGGCCGCGGCGTACTTTTCAAATTCCTAGGAACCTGCC
>JAISAK010000216.1 GCA_031266695.1 Treponema sp. | reverse complement strand
TCACCATAAAATAATATGCTTCTCTGGGGCTGTTTCAAAACTTCACATTTTGAAACCGGTTCCTCGCACAATTATTTATTGTACCAAGACTTATTAAAAAGTCAAGTCTCCGCATTGCCTCATAATTTAACGAACAGACACGGAAGACGATCCCGAAAGCGTATTAAGAGCAGGGCATCGCGGGAGCCGGGAAAGGCCGCCCGCTTACAAAACCGCGAGCCGCCGGCAGGCTTCCTCCACGTCGGCGCGGTGGCCAAACGCGGAAAAACGGATAAAACCCTGCCCCGCGGGGCCGAAGCCCGATCCGGGGGTGGTAAGCACCCGGCATTTTTCCAAAATTTCCGAAAACACTTCCCAACTGTCCCGTCCGGGAAACTTCGCCCAGATATAGGGTGAATTATCGCCCCCCACACAGGTAATTCCGAGGTTTCTGAGGGCGGTTCTGATAAGTTTCGCGTTCCCCAGGTAAAAGTCCGTAAGTTTCCGTATCTCCCCAAGGCCCTCGTCGTCCAGCGCCGCAAGCCCCCCGGCCTGGGCGATATTGGAGGCGCCGTTGAAAATCGTCCCGCAGACCCGGATCCAGTCGGCGTTGACGCTTTCCCCGCCCGAGTACTTTAATTCCTTCGGAACCACAGACCAGCCAAGGCGCACGCCGGTAAAGCCCGCCGGCTTGCTGAAGGAGTTCACCTCAATGGCGCAGGCGCAGGCCCCTTCAATTTCGTAGATACTCCGGGGCAGCGCCGGATCGCGGATGTATTCCGAATACGCGGCGTCGAAGATGATGATCGCCCCTTTTTCGACTGCCGCCCGGACCAGCGCCGCAAGCTGTTCACGGCTCGCCACCGCGCCCGTGGGGTTGTTGGGGGAACAGAAGTAGAGGACGCAGCCGGCGGGGAGTTTTGTTAAATCCGGAAAGTAGCCGTTTTCCGCGGTACAGGGGAGGTAGGTGACGCCGCGGTAGCCCAGGCCTTCCCAGCCTCCGGCGGCGCCGATAAGCACCGAACCGTCCACGTATACCGGATAAGAAGGGTCCTGCACCGCCGCCGGAGTCGACGCGCCGAAAAGGAGCTGAAGCCTCCCAATGTCGCACTTTGCCCCGTCGGAGATAAACACCTCATCGGCGCCGAACCGCCCCCGGTAAAACACCGCGGAAATTTTTTCCCTCAGTTCCAAAAGCCCGTCGTCCTGGTAACCCGAATAAGTCTCGACAGAACCAAGCGCCTCCGCGCCTCCGACAAGGCCCGCGTTGATGTGGGGCAAAATCGGCTCGGTGGTATTTCCTATCCCCAGGCTGATGATACGGCCTTCGGGGCTTGCCGTATCCGGATGGGCCGCCGCGAATTCCCGCCGCCGCCGGGCGATTTCGGGGAAAAGATACCCCGCCTTGATATTCGCAATACAGGGATTCCTGCTTATCATGATGATCTCCTCAACAAAGGGTAGAAAAATAATCGTCCACCGTTTCGGGCCGCCGTATCTGCACAAGGGAGTCGTCGGAACGCAGGAGCAGTTCCCCGCAGCGGAGCTTGCCGTTGTAGTTAAAGCCCATAGCCCTGCCGTGGGCGCCCGCGTCGTGGATCACCACAAAATCGCCCTTTTCCCCGGTGTCAATCTTCGGAAGTTTCCGCTGAACGGCGAATTTGTCGTTGTTCTCGCAAAGGCTTCCCACTACGTCGTATGTTTCGGTTAAGGGGGCGCCCTCCTTGCCGGGAATGGTGATATGATGGTAGGCGCCGTAGAGGGCGGGCCGCATAAGATCGGCCATGCTGGCGTCAAGGCCAATGTAGTTCCGGTAAATTTCTTTTTTGTGGATGGCCCGCGCCACAAGCCAGCCGTAGGGGCCGGTGACGGGGCGGCCGTATTCGGTGTGAAGCGCCATGCCGCCAAGCCCGGCGGGCGGAAGAATTTCGTCGTAAAGTTTTTTCAGCCCCGACGCCAAAGCTTCCCAGCTTACCGCGGTCTGTTCCGGCCGGTAAGGTATGCCGAGGCCTCCGCCGAGGTTTACAAATTCGAGGCTTATGCCGGTTTTGTTTTTTATCTCAACGGCCAAATCAAAAAGCAGGCGGCCTGTTTCCAAATGGTAATCAAGGCTGAGTTCGTTTGAGGCCACCATTGTATGAAGGCCGAAACGTTTCACCCCTTTTTTTTTAAGTATCCCGTAACCTTCAACAAGCTGTTCCCCGGTAAAGCCGTACTTGGCTTCCTCGGGTTTTCCGATGATGGCGTTTCCCTCTTTAAGGGGGCCCGGATTGTAACGGCAGGAAATCAGCTCCGGAAGGTTCCCATTGGGGAGCCCCAGGGTTTTTTCCAGGTATTCGATGTGGGTAAAGTCGTCCAGGTTTATGATGGCCCCCAGTTCCCGGGCCTTGAGGTACTCCCCGGCCGGGGTCTCGTTGGAAGTGAACATAATGTCTTCACCTCCCAGGCCCGCCATTTCCGCAAGGAGCAGTTCGGGATAACTGGAACAGTCCGCGCCGAATCCTTCGCCCGCGAGTATCCTGAGGATAGAGGGATTGGGAAGCGCCTTGACGGCAAAGTGCTCCTTGTATGAGGGAAAGACGGAAAAGGCCGACAGCATCCGCCGGGCGTTTTCCCGTATCCCCCGCTCGTCGTAGACGTAAAACGGGGTCGGATAAGTTTCGGCAAGTTTCTCAAGCCTGTCCCTTGTTAGGGGAAATTTTTTTTCGTTCATGCTGGCCTAAAGATAACCCTTGTGCTTCAGGAGTTCCGCGTTAAGTATTCCTCCGCCCGCCGCGCCCCGCACGGTGTTATGCGAAAGAGCGGTGAAGCGGATATCAAACACATTGCAGGGGCGCACCCTTCCTATAACCAGAGCCATTGCCCCGCCCGAGTCCCGGTCTTTCCGGGGCTGGGGGCGGTCGTTTTCTTCCCTGATAATGAGGGGCTCCGCGGGCGCCGAAGGAAAATTCATCTCCTGGGGAAGGCTTCGGAATTCCGTCCAGATTTTTTTTACTGTTTCAAGGGAAGGTTTTTCCCTGCCGAATTCCAGGCTTACGCAGGCGGTATGCCCGTCGGTAACCGGCACCCGGTTGCAGTGGGCGGAAATTTTGGGCAGCGCCGCGTTTTCGAAAACGCCGTCCCTGACAAGGCCCAGGATCTTGAGGGGCTCCTTTTCGGACTTTTCTTCCTCGCCGCCGATGTAGGGGACGATATTGTCAATCATGTCGAGGCTCGGTACTCCCGGATAGCCCGCGCCGGAAACCGCCTGCAGGGTAGTCACAATGATCCGTTCCACCGGATAGCCCGCCCTGATGAGCGCGTGGATTGGAATCATATAACTCTGGATTGAACAATTCGGCTTGACCGCGATAAAGCCGCGGTCCCAGCCGTGATTTTTTTGCTGCCGGGGAATAATGTCCGCGTGGTGGTGGTTTATCTCGGCGATAAGCACCGGCACATCCGCGGTCCAGCGGTGCGCCGAGGCGTTGGAAATGACGGGAATGCCCGCCGCGGCATAGGCCTCTTCCAAGGCGCGGGTTTCATCCTTTCCCATCTCCAGGGCGGAGAATACAAAGGCGCACTCGCCGCGTTTATTGGCCGCCGCGGCCCGTGAAACGTCGTTGGCGTCTTCTACGGCAAGTTCCCCGACCGGGGGAGCGTAATTGTCCGCAAGCTGCCAGCGTCCGGCAACAGCGTCTTTGTATTTTTTCCCGGCGCTCCGGGGAGAAGCCGCGACATAGCGCACTTCAAACCAGGGATGATTCTTGAGCAGGGCGATATAATTCTGCCCCACCATTCCTGTTGCGCCCAATACGCCCATAGGGATCTTGACCACGACATACCTCCTAACGGCTCTTGATGCCCAGTTCTTCCAGCGTCTTCCGGAGGAGGGCTTCGCTTGCTTCCGAAACCGGCCCGAGGGGAAGCCGGGCAGGCCCCGCGGGAAGCCCCGCCCGGTTCATGGCGGCTTTAATGGGCGCGGGGTTTGTTTCGATAAAGGCCGCTTTTACCAGGGGAAGCAGCCTGTAATGGAGTTCCCTCGCCGCTTCAAAATTACCCGAAAGGCAGGCGCGGGTAAGATCGGCCACCATGCGGGGCACCAGGTTGGAAATAACCGAAATAACCCCGTCGCCGCCCAGCGCCGAAAGGGGCAGGGTAAAGGCGTCGTCGCCCGAAAGCACCCGGAAGGGCTTGTCCGTGCCGCGGCGCGGAATCGCGATGGCGCTGATCACATCGCCCATCTGGTTAATGTCGCCGCTTGCTTCCTTCACCCCGGCTATGCCGGGAATCGCCGCGATTTTTTCCATCAGCGGCGTGGGGATGTTCCGGCCGGTACGAGAAGCGATGTTGTAAACCACAATGGGAATACCCACGGCGGCGGCCGCTTCAAAGTGGCGGATAAGGCCGGAATCGTTGGGCTTGTTGTAGTAGGGGGTCACCACCAGGGCGGCGTCGGCCCCCATTTTTTTTGCCCGCTCCGTGTAAAGAACCATGTGTTTTGTAGAGTTGGAACCGGTTCCGATAATTACCGGAACCTTTCCCTTCGCTTCCTTCATTACGATTTCAATCAGCTTGTCTTCCTCATCTTCATCCAGGGTTGGGGCCTCGCCGGTAGTTCCCAGCGGAACAAGACCGTCAATGCCTTCCTCAATCTGAAACGAAACGAGCCGGCGGAATCCTTCGTAATCAACATCTCCGGATTCCTTCATGGGTGTAATGAGCGCCGTAAAGGCGCCGCGTAACTGTAACATGGCAAACTCCGTCTGTATCATACAATAAAGGACAAAGTGTTACCAGCCGCTTGCCCGGAGGCGGGGAATGGGGTATAGTTACTATATGAGACGCTTATGGGGAAAGCGAAAAAACCAAAAGTAAGAACAAACATAAAGGAAAATGCGGGGAAACTACTGCTTGATGTGGCTAAACTGACATTCGGTAGTTTCATTCTCGGTGGTATATTGCGGGGGGAACTGCCGCAATATATTTTGATAATTGCAGGTTTTACAGTTTCCGTTACTTGTGCCATTCTTGGACTTCTATGGACTTCAAAAGGCATTGATAAGGAGTGATGTATGTGGGTCATTGTATTTATGATCGGTTTTATTATTCCTATTATTATTATTGGCTGTGTATCCTCATGGCGTGAACATCAGATTGACAAGGAAAATGAAAAGGCGGCTCTACACGAAGCGGGTTAAGTGATGTTATCCGGTTTAAAAAGCGTTTCCGGGCAGGCGAGGGCGCATGGCTTCCCCCCGGAGGTTCGTTGTGATCTCAGTGGTTAATTTTTCTTCAACAATATGGCGTTTTCGCGAAATTCACAGGATTAAAAAAGTAAATGACGTTGCCCGGCTTCGTACCTCGTCCTCTTCCACATCACTAAAAAGACATTCACGGTAATAGGTTCTGCCCCCGGCGTCATGAATGAAACACATGGCCTCTACCGTGGGAGCGCAAAGCCGCCGGGCATCTTCCTCGTCATTAAAAAGATATGCAAGAAAAGACCTCATACCCCCTTGGCTTTGCCTACCCGGCGACTTCTGGCCTCCTACAATGAAGGTTGATCGTCAAAGGAAATAAAACTATCCATCAGGGAACAAAGGCGTTCACGGAACAAAGTTGAGGAACATAGGAGCCGGGCAGGCA
>JAISAK010000201.1 GCA_031266695.1 Treponema sp. | reverse complement strand
CGGCGGGGAATAGGCCATAGGAGTTTTTCCATGAAACGTAAAATGTTATATCTATTTGTAATTGTAATGTTTGGTTCATGTGGTACTTTTTTAGGTGTATATGATCCCACTGTTCCTGAAGAGCAATTGGTAACTTTGATTATTCATTCTGGCTATACGATTACGGGTTTTGATGGTAATCCAGTTGAATGGAAAGGTGGATTTTCTGGTGTAAGTAACGAGATTGATATACCTGCCGGAAAACATGAAATAACATATCAGCATCACCAAGGCGCATCCGGAGGATGGTCAGCGCCGACTCAAGGGATACGTGGTAATCAGAGAGTAACATATCAGACTTATAGTCCGGTAGTTGATGCTGTTGATTCTAATATTACAGTTACAATAGATTTTGAAGCTGGTTATGAATATTTTACGAGCAGTTCGACAATCAGAAAAAATAGTGATCGCAAGAGAACGCCTAGAAAATAACCGAAACGCAAACCAAAGAATAGACTTTGAAATACGCCTGTTGCCCCCATGGCGCTAGACACTGTTAAAGGAAAAGCCACGGACGAACACGGACAGGAAGAATTTTTTCATCACGAACCATAAGGATCAAAGAGGAATAATCCTTTTCCCCTTCCTTACTTATTCGACTTTTTCGACTTCGTGGTAAATTTTTGAATCATGCTTTTTCCGCGATTGTCCCGCCGCCCACTACAATGTCGCCGTCGTACATCACCGCGGCCTGGCCCGGGGTAAGGGCGCGCTGGGGGTGATCGAATTCAATCCGCAGTTCGTCGCCGCCGGTCTGCAGGGCGGTGGCGGGTTCTTCCCGCTGCAGGTAGCGCGTTTTGACCCTTACCCGCAGGGGCTTCCCGATTTCCGCGCAGGCGATAAGATTAATCCCCCGCGCCACAAGGATCTTGCCGTAGAGGCGGCTTTCCGGCCCTAGGGTAACGGTGTTGCCGGCGGCCGTCTTCGCGGTTACGTAAACCGGATGGTTCGCCGCCACGCCCAGCCCCCGGCGCTGGCCGATGGTGTAGCGTATAATGCCCCGGTGCCTGCCGAGGATCCTGCCTTCGCCGTCGATGATGTCCCCTTCGGGGTAAGGCTTTCCCGTGTACGCTTCCATAAAGCCGCCGTAGTCCCCGCCGGGGACAAAGCAGATATCCTGGCTTTCCTTTTTTCCCGCGGTGATAAAATTTTTTTCCTCCGCCAGCTTCCGCACCTGGGGTTTGGAAAGATCCCCCAGGGGCAGAAGGGTACGGCCAAGCTGTTCCTGGGTCAGGCAGTAAAGAACGTAGCTCTGATCTTTTTTTTCGTCGGCGGATTTTTTCAGCAAAAATCTGCCGCTTGCGCTGTCCCGGCTTACGCGGGCGTAGTGGCCGGTAACGACGTAATCAAAATCAAGCTGCCGGGCCCGCAGGAGCAGGCTGTTGAATTTGATGTAGCGGTTACAGTCTATGCAGGGATTCGGCGTCGCGCCTTTTTCGTAGGTTTCGATAAAGCGGCGGATTACCTCTCTGTCAAAGTCTTCGATAAAATTGAGCACGTAGTGGGGCATACCGAGGCGGCAGGCCACCGCCCTGGCGTCGTTGACATCCTTAAGGGAGCAGCAGCGGCTTTCCCCCTTATAAAGCTTCAGGGTAATGCCGGCGCAGTCAAAGCCCCGCTCAAGCATAAGGGCGGCGGCGACGGAGCTGTCTACGCCCCCCGACATGGCGATAATTGCCCTCTGCTTCATGGACGGATTAGAGAGCCGCTGTCGCGGCGTTTACTTCGGCCTCGCAGGAGCGCATGGCGTGAATCGTTTTTTCGATAAGAAAATCAAGCTCCCAGCCCAGCATCGCCGCTCCCTTTTCGATGACCGGCCGCGAACAGCCCGCGGCAAAGTTGGCGGCTTTGTATTTCTTTTTGACGGATTTTACTTCCAGGTCCTGAACGCTTTTTGAGGGACGAATAATCGCCGCGGCCCAGATTAGCCCGGTAAGCTCGTCGGCCGCGAAAAGCACTTTTTCCATACGGTGTTCGGGCCTGGCGTCCACCGCGGTAAGATCGTAGCCGTGGCTGCACACCGCGTGGATCAGGTCCTCGCCGGCGCCTCCTTCACGGAGCAGCTCCGGCGCCTTAACGCAGTGCAGTTCGGGGAATTGCTCAAAGTCGATGTCGTGGAGCAGTCCGGCAAGGCCCCAGAATTCCTCCTCCCCGGCGAAACCCTGATCCCGGGCAAACCACTTCATCACCCCTTCAACGGTAAGGGCGTGCTGAAGATGAAAGGGATCCTTGTTGTACCGTTAAAGCAGTTCCCACGCGTCCTTGCGCGAAAGGGATGATTGCGGAGCCATCGATCAGTAATTCTCCGCCCGGATCTGAAAATAAGACCTGGGGTGCTTGCAGACCGTGCAAAGCTCCGGCGCCTTCTTGCCGATGACGATGTGGCCGCAGTTGCCGCACTGCCATACCTTGTCCCCGTCCCGGGAGAATACCAGCCCGCCTTCAATATTGGCAAGGAGTTTTTTGTAGCGCTCCTCATGTTCTTTTTCTATTTTGGCCACTCCGTCAAAGAGCGCGGCAACCTGGGCAAAGCCTTCTTCCCTGGCTTCCTTCGCGAAGCCCGCGTACATATCGGTCCACTCGTAGTTTTCCCCGGCGATGGCGTCCTTAAGATTGCTCGGCGTGTCGGGAACTCCGTCCCCGTGGAGAAGCTTGAACCATATCTTGGCGTGTTCCTTTTCATTAAGCGCGGTTTCCCTAAAAAGACCGGCAATCTGAACATAGCCGTCTTTTTCCGCCCTGGAAGCATAGTAGAGATATTTGGTGTGAGCCTGCGATTCTCCGGCAAAGGCCGTTTGCAGATTCTTTTCCGTTTTCGATCCCTTTAATTCAGCCATTTTTCTCCCCCTCTGTATGATTCGGTGGTATGTCAAAATACCACAAAAGTAAATTTAGATGAAAATATCCTTCTTTTCAAGCCGCCGCGCCGTCCGCTACAGACCTAATTCTCCCAGATTGTAGGGCGTTTCCTGGTATACATAGTTGAGCCAGTTTGAAAAGAAAAGATGCGCGTGGGCCCGCCAGCGTACCACCGGCGTCTTTGAGGGATCATCGCCGGGGTAATAGTTCTTCGGAATTTCTACGGGAAGTCCCCTGGAAAGATCCCGGCGGTATTCGCGGTCAAGGGTGAAAGGATCGTATTCCAGATGGCCCGTAACGTATATTTCCCGGCCTTCCCGGGCCGTGGCGATGAATACCCCGGTTTCTTCGGTTTCGGACCGGATGGTAAGGCGTTTTTCCGCGGCTATCGCGCCGCGGTCGCTTGCGGTATGGCGGGACTGGGGAGCGAGAAACTCATCGTCAAAGCCGCGGAACAGAACCGCGTACTGCTCGTTTATGCCGTGGGGGAAGACGCCGAAAAGTTTTTTTTCCAGGGCAAGCTTGGGAATGCCGTAGCGCCGGTAAAGGCCGGCCTGGGCGCCCCAGCAGATGTGGAGGGTGGAAAAAATATTCTTCGCCGAATAATCGATCACCTTCGCAAGTTCATCCCAGTAATCCACTTCCTCAAAGGACAGGGTTTCCACCGGCGCGCCGGTAATGATAAGGCCGTCGAAATGGTAATTCAGGGCGACAATCTCCTCGGCGCTGATGTAGAATTTTTCCAGATGCCCCGGCGGCGCGTTTCGGGATTCGTGGCTGCCCATGCGCAGAAAGGTAATGTCCACCTGAAGCGGGGTGTTTCCCAAAAGCCTGAGCAGTTGAATCTCCGTATCCACCGTAGTGGGCATAAGATTTACAATGGCGACCTTGAGGGGCCTGATGTCCTGATGTTCGGCCCGGTCGTCGGTTATTACAAAGACCCTTTCTTTTTGAAGGGCCTCGCGGGCGGGCAAAGCTCCGGGTATTTTTATCGGCATATCAATTCCGAGAACACTTTAGCATATTAACGGTCAAGGTAATAGGCTCTGTTCCTGGCGCCGGGAATGAAATTAATGGCCTCTACCGCGGGAGCGCCAAAGCCGCCGTTCACTTACCTGTAGAATCCGCCTTCGCAGCCTTGCAGTCTGTTCCGCCGGCGCGCTGCTCGGGCTAAAGCCCTCGCGCCTTTGCCCGGTACAGCAGCCGTTATCGGGCGCCGGGCGCTGTTGCCTGTTTTCAACAACGCTCCTAACGGAG
>JAISAK010000164.1 GCA_031266695.1 Treponema sp. | reverse complement strand
CGGGGGCGCCGTTATCGCGCTGCCCCCGGTTACGGTCTGGGCCGCCGGTGTGGGTATTCCGCCGTTGGCGTTGAAGGTGACGGTGTAGGTGATCGCGTTCCACTTGGCGTAGAGGGTGATGTCCATGGTCACGGTGTCCGTGCCGAAATTCCACGGAGTAGTCAACGCCGCTTCCCTGTACCAGCCGGTAAAAGTAAAGCCGCTTCTGGCGGGATCAGAGGGCCGGGTGATTTTGCCGTCCACTTCCACCTGGTTCATGGGCGTCGTAGCGCCGGGCCACGAGCCGTTGTTTAGTTCCCAGGTGACAGCCCGGTAACCGGCGCCCACCGCGTTCCACCTGGCGGAGAGGGTAATGTCCGCGGTCACGGTGTCGGTGCTGAAATTCCACGGAGTGGTTAACGCCGCTTCCCTGTACCAGCCGTCAAAGCTGTAGCCCGCTTTAGTCATGGCCGGGGGCGCCGTTATTGTACCGCCTTCGGCAACGGTCTGTGCCGCCGGGGCGGGCGTTCCGCCCCCGGCGTTGAAGGTGACGGTAACCGTATCCGCCGCGGAGGCCGCCTTCACCGTAACCGTCCAGGTTGCGGTGGATTTATTCGCCGCGGTAATGGTGTAGGTAACCGGATTGGTAAAGTCCCGCTCCACGCCTGAAGCGGGTTCGATGCTTGCGCCGGGGGAAACGGTAATCGCGGGGACAAGGCTTGTCAGCGGCATGCCGTGAGGAACGGTGACGGTTACGGTTCTTTCCGCCCTGTCAACAACGCCGGTGGCCTCCTTACAGCTAAAGCCCGTGATTTCCGCGGCGGAGCGGCGCATGGGGATCATCACGCTGTTGCTCCCGCCGTTCCCTACCCTAAAGGCCAGTTCCCCGGTTCCGAAGAGTTCGCCTTCCAGGGACGCTTTCACGCTGACCGTCCAGTTCCCCGGAATAACGCTGACGGTAACGTATTGGACTCCCGGGTCGGTAACAAGGCTGATACTTGCCCTGCCGGGACCGGAAAAGCGCATATCGTAGACCAGCTTTTCCAGAATCTCCGGGCCAACAGCGCGGCCTTCGTTCCCCTGGGAAAGGACTATGGTCAGGTTTCCCCCTTCCATGTTGTTCACCGGCGGCGCGCAGGCCGCCAGGCCGAGGAGCAGGATCGGCAGTAATAAAAGAAAGCTACTTAACGTGTGTGGAGAAAAAGGGGGTAGAACACTTATTTTTTCGTAAAGGGAATTTGTTTTCATAAGGGCCTCCACGCTAAAGCATTGGTTATAGCGCACTACGATAGATGTAAGTATAACACAATTTTGTTAAAAAAACAATACGCCGAATACATACAAAATATACCATACCCCAAGGCCTTGCCTATCCGGCTCCTATGTTCCTCAACTTTGTTCCGTGAACGCCTTTGTTCCCTGACGGATAGTTTTATTTTCTTTGACGATCAACCTTCATTGTAGGAGGCCAGAAGTCGCCGGGCAGGCAAGGCCTTGGGGTACAAGCTTATTAACTTGTATGTCTTTTTCGTGATGGGCAAAAGATCGAGGTACGAAAAAGCGTTCCCGCGTGGAGGGGCATTTAGCCAACAAAGGCAGCATACGCATTACCTTGAATGTCTTTTAAATGGAAACTTATGCCGAAAGATTAAAAACGACTCCGGAGGCGGCCGCCGCGGGGGCATAGGGAGTCTGAAGAGCCTGGGCTGCGCGGATTTGGCCTTCGTACTGTTCAATAAGGGCGTTTATGTGTTTTTCCGCGTCCTCTCCGGACGCGCCGAAGTAGGGCCGGGGCTGCTGTTTCATTTTTGAAAGCTGTTCTATAAGGGTATCGAGAATTTTCAGTTTGTTAATGGTAACTCCCTTTACCCCTTCCGGGGCGGGAATACCGGAAACATGCTTAAAATGGGAATAAATATAGGCCGAAGGAGATACCGGCAGAGACATTCTGCCTCCCCGGGACGCGCTGATCGCGTATCCGATAGTGGGGAAGGCCTGAAATGGAATTGCCCTGATACTCATACTTTAAATATCGGGCGGCTTTTACACAAAAATAAGCAATTTCCAAATAACTGTACCGGGCCGCGCTACCTGTTCAGACGGAGCCAGTCTGAAATTCGCCGTTCCAGGGGGCGTATCTCGTCCCTGGAAGCGTGCCGCGCGCGGTCATTGAGGTAGGGAAGGATTATCCGTTCCTTGAGGTTTGTCCAGTTCCGGGGGAGTATATTGGCGGGGGAGAGAAAATCCTCCGGAGGCATGTGTCCCAGAAGGCCGGGGTAAAACTGGGGGTAAATCTGTTCCGTCGCGACGCGAAGGGCGGAAAAGCCCCCGCCAATTCCAAAGGTGGTTTCCAGCATCCGGTTGTCCCTGCTGTACTCAAGAAGCAGCCGCTGGGTGTCGGGTTTGAAAAACCAGCGGATAAAGGCCGCCGCCGCTTTTTTTGATTTTCCTTTTTTGGGAATTCCCAGATATATTGAACCCTCCGTAAGGGGAATGGTATTGCGCTCCGCAATCCAGCGAAAATCCAGGTTATTCCGCCTTTCCTCCGCCAGGGTAAAAAGGTCGTCACTTTTCATATATGAAAAGAAAACCCTTTCGGAAAGTACCAGTTTTTCCGGCGGAGTGTAAAAATATTTGAAGGTAAAATCCTCTTCCGCCTGAATATCGGTATTTACTTCATGAGTCCAGTCGTAGACAAAACTCATAGCCCTGTCCAGGGCGGATGAATCCCAGGCAAGGGGACTGGCTTCCCGAAAGGAGACATTGAAGAGATCCGCGGTGATATAGAGAAAATTGTCGTCCCAGGCGGGTGAAAATCCCATGCGGGTATAGACGCCTCCCCTCTCAACGTTAAAGTCCTTCCCCAGTTTTTTCATTTCCTCAAAACCGACGGTAAAGGGGTTGGAAAGAAGTTCCCCCTTTTCGCGGGCAAAAATCAGCGCCGGGGCGTTAAACGATACGGGCAAAAGGTACTGCTTTCCGTCTATGTTGCCCATAGCCAGCAGCTTGGGATAGAAAGCGCTTTTTGGAATCGAGCTTTCGCCCAGGTAAGAATCCAGGGGCCTGAAAAGGGCGCGGGTTGAAGAACTTTTCAGCCAGCGGCCGGCAACGATGTCGGCGTATTCGCCGCCTTCCACAAGTTTTTGGGCCAGGGAATCGAAGTACCGGGTTTCGATTTTGTATTGATCCTGGGCGGCGTTGAAATATTCTCCGTACAGGGCAAACTCCGGGCGATCCGTCCAGAGAAGGGCGGTTCTGTTTCCGCCGTAAAAACAGGAAAGCGCGCTAAAGGAAAAGCAAATGACAAAAAGCAGAAGAATTCGGCGCATAACCAATCCTATTTTGTACTTTACAAGCTTGTCAATCCACTCCGGAAATAGTATTATTATATGAAAATCGGTTCTAGATAGGGGAGGCTGTTGTTGCAGGTAAGAGACGCGCAAATAATCAGATTAATTGAAAGGATAGGTGAACACTACAGAACCAATATTTCCAACCGTTTTATCCGTCCCGCCCTGCTTCAACTTCCTCTGGACAAGATGACTTGGGATCTTATTGAAGTGCTTACCGAAAAAATCGAACAATACCGGTACCAGGGTTTTCACCTTGACGAGCTGTACCGCCAGGTCGCCGCCACCGCCCGTTTTGTCTCGCTTACCCGGAGGGAGCTGGTTCCCTCCCTCAGAAACCGTTTGGGCAACGGCTCCTCCTCGGGCCCCGACAAGGTGCTGCGGGACATGGCGATAAACAATTTCGGTTCCAATCTTCAGCTCCTTGCGGATCTGCTGAACGAACTTTATGTAAATTTGGTGGAACTTGACAAGATGGATTCCCATGGTCACAAGCCCCTCTATATGCAAATGCCGGAACTTGGCGACATAGGCCGCCAGCTTGTCGGCGGCTAAAACCCGTCCGGGCGATCCGCCGGAGGCGGACCGCCGAACACCCAGTCGGCCCCGGCCTTCATCGCTTCCCAGTCAGCGCAGGTATCGTCGTATACCGCGGCAAAGGCCATTCCCGCGGCCCGCACTCCCCGCAGGGCGTGAAAGGCGGCTTCAAAAACAACGCAGTCGGCGTTTGCCAGCCCCAGCCGCTCCGCCGCGGCGGTCCATACATCGGGGAAACTTTTGTCCCTGGGCGCTTCGCCGGTGTAGAGGACGGCGGAAAAAAAGGAACGCAGGCCGTGGCGTTGCAGCGCCGCTTCACAGGCGGCGGGGAAGCAGGACGTAACTACCGCGAGTTTAAGCCCCGCC
>JAISAK010000045.1 GCA_031266695.1 Treponema sp. | reverse complement strand
GCCCGCCCCGGCGGGAATAAGGGTTTCGCCTATTTCGGCTAACATCGCCGCCATGCTTTCGGCGTTGAGCCCGGATTTGCCGTCTTCGGAAACCAAAAACAAATTACTCCAGGGTTTTTCGGAGTCCAGGGGAAAAACCCAGACCCTGCCGGTAATTTCCCGATTCGGAAAAATCCTGTCCGCCCCGACGGAAAAAAAACCGGCATCCTTTTCCGGTGAAAAGATCTGTTTTACGGGAATTTTTATCGGCCCCGTTACGGCGCCGGAGGAGGCGTAACTTTCATAGCTGTCTTTTGAAAGGGCCAAACAAAGAGCGCCGTGAAAAGAAACGTAGGCCTTAAGCAGATTCAGTACCGTTTCGGGAGTATTCCCGGTTCCGGGGAGCCGTAAAATCCGATCCCGCAGGGCCATCCCCATTTCGTCCAGGACAGGACTTTTTTTTACAGCGGCTTTGCCCAAAAGCCCCATTTATACGAGTCCCAATTCCTTGAAAAGTTTTTTATAGGTATCAAAATACTCTGATTTGGCAAACTCCTCAATCTTTTCCTCGGGGAGAGATTCAAGCAGTTGATCCATATAGGAAAGAACGGTTTTCAGTTCACTCTTTATGCCGGATGGAATATTCAGGTCTTCTTCGGAAGGGGCTTCCTCACCTGCGTCCGGAACGCTTTCCGCGGCGTCCGCGGATTCCCCGGGGCCGGCGGTGAGATCAACGGTAAGATCATTGGCAAGGTCTTCCTCGCCGAAGGATTCTTCGCCTTCCATATCGTCTTCAAAGGGAATCTGGGATTCGTCGGCCTCCACTACAAAGCCCTCGGGAATTACCTGGGCAAAATTGTCCTCTTCGCCGGAAGAGGCCGGGAAAGATTTTTCGCCTTCCGTATCGGAAGAAGCCGCGTCGTCGGGGATGGAAAATTCAAGTTCTTCTTCCTCCGCGGGGGCGGGGGAGTCAAGGCTTTGGTCATCGGCCTTTTCATCCTCTTCCGTATCTTCCATATCGAGATCGATGGAGATGTCTTCGCCTTCAAGGGAAATATCATCCAGCGAAGGTTCCTGCAGAGGGTTTTCGGTTATTTCCCCGGAAAGATCCGGCTCGTCTATCACCGCCTGGGACAAATCAATTGAATTTTCATCGAAGATGTTTTCGCTTTCCCCGGCATCCTCTTCAAGGTAACTTGTATCCTCGGGGGCCGGCGTCATGGGCTGGGCTCCCTCAAGACGGAGTTTTTTGAGGGCTTCGGAATCCTTGCTTTCGTCAAAGGTTATTTCGGCGTCCGGGACAAGGGCGGCCTCGTCAAGATCGCCGGCTTCAAAGCTAATGTCGTCTTCCCCCGGAAGGTCCGCGCCGCCCGCTTCTTCCCCGGAGGGCATTTCGAGTTCCGGCTCATCAAGGCGCAAGCCAATACCAAGGGTATCGTCAATAACAATATTTGTATCGACAATATCAATATCCGGCGTATTGCGGTCTTCCGATTCCGGGCCGATTATATCATCCTTGTCGGAGAGCATGCCGGCGGAGGAATCCGCGTCGAGATCCGGCAAGGCGCTTTCGTCAATGAACTGCAGGGGGTCGGATACGGAAGCGTCGGCGGTCAAATCCTGAAAGGGATCGAGGGCGGAAGGCGTATCGTCCGACGAGTATTCACCCTGAAGCTCTTCCGTGGCGTCGGCGCCGGCCTCTTCGGTAAAATCGGCGGTATTAAGGATATTATCCAGTTCGTCGCCGGTAAGGGCTATTTTTTCGTCTTCCTCTTCGTCAAAGAATCCGCCGTGCTGCTGGGGCTCGCCCTTTTCCTCGACGGCGGCGTCGGTTTTGACTACGGCGAATTCCTTTTTAAGGGCGGACAGCTCGGTTCTGATCGAGGAAAGCTCCTCGGCTATTTTCATCAGGAGATGGGTAGAGAGATCCGTCTGTCCGGCGGTATTTGCCGACGTTCCTTCACTCCCGGACTCCGCCCGGGGGGAGGGGTCTTCAAATTTCTCCGGAATTTCTTCTTCCTTCAGGTTTTCTTCAAGAAAATCTTCCATAGGAATTTCCGTAAAACCCTCCGCGTCAACGGACGCGGAACTGTCTTCCGGAAAAGAGGAGGCGTCAAATTCTTCTTCGTCCCCGGATAAGTCTTCGCCGCTTTCGGTAAAATCCCCGATCTCTTCCCCGACGGCGAGGCTGTCGTCGGGAATATCCAGATCGGGAAGATCAAGCGCGTCAAAGTGGGAGATTTCATCCTGATCGGATTCAGAAATATTCCCGATGCCGCTTAATTCTTCGTCAAAACCGGCGTCAAAATCCGGCAATTCTTCTATGCCGGACAGGGACACATCCACCGATTCCTGGCTTTCGGCTCCCGCCGAAGACAGTTCCTGGGGTTCACTTTTAACCCATACTCCATACTCATCAAGCTCATCGGACGATCCGATTGTGCCGCGATCGGAATATATTGAAGGTTTTTTCTCGCTTACCATGAACCTCTCCCAAAATTAACGCATAATAATATAGTTAATTATCGGTTAAAGTACGCATTTCCATAACTTTTTGCAAAAAATTACAAATGCAATATACTTTAGATGTTAGCTCATGGCTTTTCCCATTGTCAACGCCTGGGGGACACGACTGTAAAGTACCGCCTCAAAATAACCGTAAATTGAAGAATGAGAGCCTTCAAATACCTCCTAGCCTTCTGGACGGCTTTTGCCGTCTACAGCGTTTTTTCTTTGCTCAACGGGGTTATGGGGCTTTCCGCTTATGATAAGCTTTCCGCCGAGCGGGAAAAGCAATGGGAAAATATGAAAAAATTGGGGCTCTTAAACGAAGAACTTGAAAACACAAAGAACAGCCTGCTTTACGACAGAGATACTCTGGCCGTCTATGCCCGGCAGTTGGGGTACGGACACGAAGACGAGCGTTTTATCCGTATTGTCGGACTTGGCGGAATAAAAAACCCCCATACCGAAACAGGCCGGGTGGTTCTTGCGGAATCTTCCGAATTTATCCCCGACGGGATAATAAAAATCGGCGCCCTCTGCGCGGGCCTGGCTGTTTTCGCTTTCCTTTTTATTCTTGAAATACTCCGATCCCGATCCTGTCTTTAATTCGTGTCTGTCCATAATGTAGACACATTATGGACAGACTTCCTTAAAACAGGCATTTTGCGTACCGTTTTGTCCCAAAACGGGAGCAAATGCATCGGACTAAAGTCCGCGGTCTGTCCGCAAAGTAACCTCGAACCTTTGGTTCGCCGAACCGAAGGTTCGCACTTTGTGGACAGACACTAATTCGGAAAAGGCGACCTTTACTCCAACCCCTGTTTGCGTTATATTGTTCTGCAGGGACGGCTATGGGCGCAAACAGGGAATACAAAAACAGCGTTTTCTCGCTTTTGTTCAGCAAACCGGAGGTGCTCCGCGAGTTATACGGCGCCCTCGAAGGCGTTACCTGGAATTGGCGGTAAAGGTGTACAACATCAACCGCAGGGCGGCGTCATTTAACTTTCATGTTCCGGGAAACTACCAAGCTTTGGAAGAAATTTTAACCGCGAAGTCAAAAAAGTCGAATAAGTTTTTGCTCGCAAGTCCTTTTTTCTCCTTCTTCTTCGCCTTCTTCGACTTTGTGGTGAATTTTTTTCTTCAAAGTATGCTACTTTTAACGGAATTTTGACGCTGAAAAAGTAAATGCCGATGCCCTGCATCAACCGTGGGCACAATGAGGAGAAACTTCGGCAAAGCCGGACACTGGAGGGGTACAGTGAATTTATCGGGAAGGTGCGGGAATATGAGGGAAAGGGCCGAGAGCGGGAAGAGGCGATGAGGGAGGCGATAAGCTGATGTATCAGTCACGGGGTATTGAAGGAATTTTTACAGAGTAACTCTTCGGAGGTGATAAATATGTTAATGACCGAATGGAACTGGGATGACGCGTTTGCGGTGCAACGGGAGGAGGGCCGGGAAGAAGGCCTGGAGAGGGGCCGGGAGGAAGGCAAAGAGGAAATTGCCAGAAACGCGCTTGCCAAGGGCGCTTCTCTTGAATTTGTACGGGAAATCACCGGCCTTGACATAGATACCGTTACCCGGCTTTCACAAGAGTGACGGCGCTCCCTATCGCTATGCGGAATACGAAGAAAGCTGCGGTATTTTTCCTTATTCTTTCCCTTTTCGGCGCCAATGCCCTGTACCCTCAGAGCGGGAAGTCTTATCCCCGGGGAGCCCTTTTTGACGAGGCAGCCTACGGCAGGCTGCCTCGGAAAGCTCCTCTGGCAAGCCGGGCCTACGAAGGGCTGCCGAAATCTTATTCGCTGAAACAGTTCGCCCCCCTGCCCGGGGATCAGACCGATTACGGAACCTGTGTGGCCTGGGCTTCGGCTTACGCCGCGCGGACAATTTCGGAATCCGTAGCCCTAAGCCGGCAAAACCGGACCGAAACGACGCAGAACGCCTTTTCGCCGGTTTACGTCTACCGGAATATCAGGCCCGATGATCCCGAATGTCAGGAGGGCGCGGCGATTTACTGGGCCCTGGATTTGATGAAGAATTCGGGGGCCGTCAAGATGATCGATCTTGAACGGTCGGTGGAATTTCCCCGGGTTGATCTTTCCTGGTATAACGAAAGCAGAAAATATCCCATAGCCGATTATGTCACCCTTTTTTCCCGGGAGGAAAGAAGCAAGCCGGGTCTTGTGACAAGGACGGTAAAGAAAAGCCTTGCGGAGGGAAAGCCTGTTATCATCGGTATGAATACGCCCTATTCTTTTTTTGAGGCGGCCGATGTATGGCGGCCGGCGGAAAACCCCAATTACTTTTACGGCGGCCACGCGATGTGCGTGCTGGGATACGACGATGAAAAAGACGGCGGCTCTTTTGAGGTGATTAATAGCTGGGGCGGCGATTGGGGCAATGGCGGGTATATGTGGATTCCCTACAGGGCCTTTGTCGATTTTGTTATGGAAGGCTACGAGATGATTGAAAATCTCGCCGTCTACAGCGATACGGTGAAGTTTGCCGGTTTCGCGGGAATTGAAATTTTCGAAGGCGCCGGTTCAAAAACCGTCCCCCTTGTTTCCATGCCCGGCGGTTTTTATAAAACCGCCGATCCCCTGCGGGAAGGAACCGAATTCCGCTTTGTGGCCGGGGCGGGCGAAAGCGCCTACCTGTACGCTTTCGCGGCGTCCCAGGCGCCGGAACCCGCCGGAACCGGCGAATTTTATTCTCCGGCGCTGCTGTTCCCCCAGGCCGGCGTTTCTCCGCTTCTTAATTACAGGGACAGCGCGGTTACCCTGCCCGGCGAGGACAGAACCCTTGTTTTGGACGCCGTCCCCGGCATGGAATATTTATTTTTGCTGTACGCGAAACAGGCCCTGGATATCCGGGCCATTATGCGCCGTTTTGAAAACGCCCGGGGGACTCCGGGTGAACGGCTGGCCTTCGCGGTAGGCGATACTCTTTTGAAGACGGGGCCGGCGGGGTATGACGGAAAAAACGCCGCTTTTGCCGTGGAGACGGATGACAGCCGGGCCGTGGCCGCCCTGATTGTGGCGATAGACCACCGCTAGGAGTTTGTTGCACTCGCAACAGGCTCCTAGTCCCGGTTTCTCGCCAGGCGAAAGCCCAGGCTGCTTCCGGCGGTTTCGGGAAAGTCGCTTGACCGGGCGGCGGAGCGCAGATTCCCGGCCGCCGAATCCCAGCCGCCGCCCCGGTTGACCCGGTGGGCGCCCGAATCCGGCCCCGCCGGATTTTCCGCGCCTTCCGTTTCTTCCCCGGAAAGGCCGTAGAAGTCCCAGCACCACTCCCAGACATTGCCGTGCATATCGTAAAGGCCCCAGGAATTGGGCCGGAACGAAGCCGCCGGAGTCGTGGCTTTGCGGAACAGCCCGGGGCTGTCGTTGAAATAGGGAAAATTGCCGTTGTAGTTTGCCTGGGCCGTCGAGATTCTGCCGCCGCCGGAAAAGGGCCCCGTTGTTCCGGCACGGCAGGCGTATTCCCATTCGGCTTCGGTGGGAAGCCGGTAGCCGCCGGCGCTTTTGTCCCAGCGTACTTCTTCCCCCGAAACGGCGTAGGCGGGCTTGAGCCCTTCCTTTTCGGAAAGCCAGTTACAGTACGCCGCCGCGTCGAACCAGCTTACGTTAACCACCGGGTGATCGTCGCCCTGCCTGAAGCCGGGACGCCGCCAGTCCGCGCCGGCGCGAAATTCCCATTCACCCCTCGTTTCGTTATACGCAAAGGCTCCGCCCGCCTGTTCCGCGCTTGTCCGGTACCCCGTTTCGTCAATGAAGCGCCGGAATTCGCCGACGCTGAGTTCCCGGCTTCCCAGGTAAAAGGCGTCCAGTTTTATCTGACGGCTCTCCTCCTGGTAACCCGTCCGCTCCCGCTCCGAAGGCGGGCTGCCCATGATAAAAACCCCGGCGGGAAGGGCGGTCATGGCCGGCGCGGGGGGCTTGTCCGTTTT
>JAISAK010000036.1 GCA_031266695.1 Treponema sp. | reverse complement strand
ATCGCCGTCTGTCTTCGGTTTTCAGGCCGGAACGGACAACAATAACGACCAGAGAAATAAAAGCCGCGGCAACAATAAGCGCCGCCGTCAACAGGACAGCCCGGATCGCGTCGGACGAACCCGGTTTTTTTCGTCTTTTTCCACCTGTCCGGCGTTTTTTTACTGGTTTCCTGATATTTTTCATTATAAGGTATGCACTGCCTGTTTCAAGAAAGTCCGTCTATAAGTTCACATTATAGACAAATTTAAATATCGGCAAATTGAACCGGGAAACAGAATCACATAATATGTTATTATGTTACTTTGCTTGACAGGCGAAGGTTTTCAGTAAATAATGAATTTTACTCGGAAAATGGGGGTTTTATGAATAAAGCCGATGTATTGGGAGTAAAAACGGTTATTGAGCTGCTGCATCTGGGAGCGCGGGAATACGGAAACGCGCCCTACCTGGGCGGAAAATTCGGCGGTGTCTGGAAACGTTTCAGCTATCAGGACGTGGATAGACTCTCTTCGGCTTTTGCCGCCGGTCTTGTCCGGCGGGGCTTCAAAAAAAATGAAACCGTGTCGATTTTGGCGGAAGGATGTCCCTCCTGGGTGATTGGCGAATTCGGCGTCCTCAAGGCGGGCTGTATTTCCGTACCCCTTTCAACAAAACTTCTTCCCGACGAGATTGTCTTCCGGCTGGATCATTCCGAGTCGCGGGCGCTTTTTGTTTCGGAAAACAATTTCCGCAAGGGCGCGGAAATCCTTGGCCGGGTGGCAAAGAAGCCGGTGCTTGTCTGCATTACGCCAAAGAACGAGCGTACCGCCGCTCTCGCGCCGGAGTTCGGCCTGGGCGAAGGGAAGGATTTTTTTTACTATGATGATTTTGTCGCCGAAGGTGAAAAACTGCTTGCCGAAACGGACGGCGAAGGAAAGGCCCTCAGGCAAAGCCTTGAGGAAATTGAAAAGGGGATAGGCGCCGACGATACGGTAACTATTTCTTATACCTCGGGAACAACCGGGAACCCCAAGGGTATCATGCTTACCCACCGGAATTATCTGCACAATGCTTTTATGGCCGCGGAGGTAGTGCCTGTTGAGCGGGGCTGGAAGTCCCTTATCATGCTGCCCCTGGATCACTCCTTTGCGCATACGGTGGGAATCTACATCTTCCTCTACAAAGGGCTGACCATGTACTTTACCGACGCTCAGGGCGGCCCCCTGGCGGCGCTGCGGAATCTGCCGAAGAATTTGAGCGAGGTAAACCCCGACTTCCTCCTTACCGTGCCGGCTCTTTCGGGGAACTTTATGAAGAAGATGATTCAGGGGGTGAAGGAGAAGGGGGATTTTGTATACGGAATTTTCGACCGCGGGGTAAAGGCGGGGATTAAGCGCGCCGGCAACGGTTACAACAAGCCGCCGCCCGGGACCCGCCTGGTCAACTGGTTCCCCTGGGCGCTTGCGAAGGCCCTTGTCTTTCCGAAGCTGCGCCGTTTCTTTGGCAGGGACATAAAATTCTGCATAGGCGGCGGCGCTCTTCTGGAAATTCGCCAGCAGGAATTTTTCAATTCCATCGGCATACCGGTTTATCAGGGCTATGGCCTTACGGAAAACGCGCCCATCATCTGCTCCAATTCGGCCGTAAAGCACAAGTTCGGCACCTCCGGCGTTATCATTCCGGATCTTGAGGTGCGGATCATGAGGGACGAAAAAACCGAATGTCCCACAGGTGAAATCGGCCAGATTGTAACCCGGGGCGGCTCCGTAATGAAGGGTTATTTCAAAAACCCCGGGGCCACCGCGGAAACCCTGGTTGACGGCTGGCTCTGGTCGGGAGACCTGGGTTACAAGGACGCCGACGGCTTTCTCGTGGTTACCGGCCGCGAAAAGGCGCTGCTCATTTCGGCTGACGGCGAAAAGTACAGCCCCGAGACCGTGGAAGAGGCGATTACCAACACCTCGAAATTTGTCAACCAGATCATGATGTTTAACGAGCAGTGCAAATACACTACGGCCCTTGTCACCCTCAACAAAGAAGAACTTAAGACCGCGGTAAAAGCGGCGGGCCTTTCCGTCCGGGGCGCCGATACGGGCGACGCGGAACTTGACAAAATTATTGACCTTGTTTACGGCGATCTTGTCTTCTTCAAGGATGATCCTGCTTACAGGGGAATCCCCGCCCAGTGGCGGCCCGCCTCGTTCGCGATTATAGCCGACGATTTTGACGAAAGCAGCGGCCTTATCAACTCAACCCTCAAACTGGTACGCTACAAAGTCCGCGACTTTTACCGCTCCCGAATCGACGAGCTGTATTCGGACGGCGCGGCCAATCCGCACCTTGCGGGCAACAGGGAAGCGCTGAAGAAGGTTCTGTCAAATTAAGTATATTCGCTATTTTTAAGCTGTCACGTCAATTTTTTGATAATGAAGAACCTCGGGGCAAGCCCCGAGGTATCTTCGTTGGAGAGGAAATTTATAGTACCGGTGGGGGCCATACCCCGATCCGAAGATCGGTTTACGACTTTTTCAGCAGTAATGAATTTAACCGAGGCAAGCTCGAACCTTCGGTTCGGCGGGGTATGGACCCCCACCTTCCCAATCACTCTTCTTCCGGTATTCCCACATCTTCCAGCAGCTTTTGCGCCGCCGTTTCCGGCAGGGTCTGTACCTCGCGGAGTTTCCGCTCAATGACGCGGGAACGGGTTCCCGCGTTGTCGATTTCCCTGCTTGCCTGATCCAGCTTTTGCTTGGTCTTGTCAAGGACTTCGCCGAATTTGCCGAACTCGGTACGCACCGCGCCGAGAAGGTCCCAAATTTCGCTGGTACGTTTTTCAACGGCAAGACTGCGGAATCCAAGCTGGAAACTGTTGAGCAGGGCGGCGATGGTGGGAGGACCGGTTATGATGACCTTGTAATCGCGCTGCAGGGATTCGAAAATACCGGGAATGCGCAGAACCTCGGCGTAGAGGCCCTCGAAGGGCAAAAACATAATCGCGAAGTCCGTGGTATTGGGCGGATCCACATATTTGGTTTTGATATCCCTTGCAAAGGAAGAGATGCGCTTTTCCAGCGCCCGGCGGCACAAGTCAACATCGGCGGCATTGCCTTCGTCGTAGGCGGCGTTGAGCCGCTCGTAGTCCTCGGTAGGGAATTTGGCGTCTATGGGCAGCCAGATGATTTTGGCGGAATCTTCCTTGCTGGGAATCTTCACCGCGAATTCAACGTTCTCGCCGCTTCCTTCCTTTGTTTTTACGTTTTGGGCATACTGCGCGGGGGAAAGAATCTGTTCGAGGATTCCGCCAAGCTGATATTCGCCGAGGACGCCCTTGGTCTTCACATTGGAAAGCACCTTCTTGAGATCGCCCACACCGGTGGCAAGGTTCTGCATTTCGCCCAAACCCTTCTGCACCAGTTCCAGCCGCTCGCTTACCAGCTTGAAGGATTCGCCAAGCCTGGTTTCAAGGGTTTTGTGGAGTTTTTCATCCACTGTTTCACGCATTTTTTCAAGCTTGGCGCTGTTATCGACCTGTATGTCGTTTAACTTGCGCTCAATTGTTTCGCGGTTTTTTTCAAAGACAGCGTTGGTATCACGGGCGTGCGCGTTGAAGCGATCCTCGAAGGATTTGAGGGAATTGTTTAGGGTATTGGTAAAATCAAAAAACGACTTGGCAAGCTCCCCGCGGGAATCCCTTGAGGAGCGAATCATTTCTTCCCGGTTTTTGCCAATCTCGTCGCGCAGGGCGGCCTCGTTTTTATCGAGCCTGTTTTCATAGTCAATAAATTTCTGCAATACCCGTTCCTGCGCGCCGGATTCGCGCCTGTTCCGCAGCAGCAGGATAAGCAAAATCATCTGAACGATTATAAAAAAGAAAATGCCGGCAAGCAAAACAGTTTCAATCACGGGCGGCTCCCGGTTCCGCAAAGGCCCTTTTCAGCAGATCAAGATCCAGCTCCGGATAGACCGGAAAGCGGTCGAGCAGCTTTTTTACCCGGTCAATCGCCTCGGCCTTGACCTCGGGTATGATGACATATTTGGATCTGCTCTTTTTCGCGGGGTTTCCGGAGTCCGGCGCCTGACCGGTTCCCTTGAGTACCAGAGAGATGATCGAGCCAAGCTCTTCCATTTCCTCCGGGCCCATGCCCAGGGTGGTAGTCGCCGCCGTGCCGATCCGCAGCCCCGCGGTGTACCAGGGCCCGTTGGGATCAAAGGGAAGGCTGTTCCGGTTAAGGGTAACGTGGCACTCGTGGAGGGCGCTTTCCGCCTGCCTGCCGGTGATGCCCATGTTATGCACGTTGACCAGGAACAGGTGGTTGTCCGTGCCGCCCGTAAGCACCTCGAGCCCGTTCTTCATGCAGGCTGCGGCCAGAGTTTTGCAGTTGTCAACAATGCGCCGGGCGTATTGGCGGAATTCCGGGGCGCCCGCCTCGCGGAAGGCAACCGCCTTGGCCGCGATAATGTGGGGCAGAGGGCCGCCCATCGTAAGGGGACAACCCCTGTCCAGGGCTTCGGCAAATTCCGCGGTGGAAAGTACCAGCCCCGCGCGGGGCCCCCGCAGGGTTTTGTGGGTGGTACTTGTCACGACATGCGCCCAGGGAACCGGATCATACTCGCCGGTAAAAACCTTTCCCGCCACCAGGCCCGCAAAGTGGGCCATATCCACCATAAAAACCGCCCCGGCCTTGTCGGCAATTTCCCGCATCCGCTTGAAGTTGATCTTCCTTGGATACGCCGAATAACCCGCCAGCAGGATGAAGGGCTTTATCTCCAGGGCCTGTTTTTCAATCGCGTCGTAATCAAGAAGGCCCGTTTCCTTAATAACCGAATAGCCGTAAACATCAAACATGCGGCCGGAAAGATTGTGCCGGTAACCGTGGGTCAGATGCCCGCCGGAATAGTAGTCCAGGCCGAGGAGACGCTGATTCCCCATTGTTGTTTTGAGTTCTTTCCACTGGGCCTCGCTGAGTTTATAAAGATTGGTCTCGCCGAATTTTTCGAGCAGGGGCCTTTCTATTCTGGTTGAAATAATTGCCCAGTAGGCAAGTATATTGGCGTCCGCCCCGCAGTGGGGCTGCACATTGGCATATTCCGCCCCAAAAAGCCCGCGCGCTTCCGACGCGGCAAGGGCCTCCACGGCGTCTACGTTTTCATTTCCCGCGTAGAAACGGTGCTGGGGCACACCTTCGGCGTACTTATCGGTAAACAAATTGCCCATAGCAAGCTGTACCGCCATAGAGCAGTAATTTTCGCTGGCAATAAGCTTAACCCGCTTTCGCTGGTTTTCCAGCTCCCGCACAATTGAACAGGCGACTTCCGGCACCGATTTTGCGGTTTCGCTGAGATTGCAGAGATAAGCCAGGAGACTGGTATCCACATTGTCCGGGCTGGTGGAGGCAAGATAAGCGCTAACAGGATTCTGGATCATGTGTTATAGGATACCCAAAGACGAAGGCTTTCGCAAGAGCGCCGCTTCAGGTCTCAATTCCCAGTTCTTTCGCCTTTTTTACCCCAATTTCACGCAGCAGATACTTCTGTATTTTCCCCGACGAGGTAAGAGGATAATTGTCCACAAAGAAAACATACCGGGGAATTTTAAAGCGGCTGATTTGCCCGCGGCAGAAATCCCTGACATCTTCTTCGGACATGGTAATACCCTCGTGAAGAATAACAAAAGCACCGACTTCTTCGCCGTATTTTTCGCTGGTTATGC
>JAISAK010000022.1 GCA_031266695.1 Treponema sp. | reverse complement strand
TTTGGAAAATCCGGCGCGCCGTCTTCCGCTTTCAAGCCCGGGGCGGTGTTTTTTTCCGTCCTTCTTTTGTTCCTTGCCGCCGGTGTCGTTGCTCAAAGCGGCGCCCCTTCGGGCGCGGTGTTTTACTATGAACAGGGGCGTTCCTTCATGGCCCTTGACGACTGGTACTCCGCTTCCGAGGCTTTTATTGAGTGCCTCGGGCTTAATCCCGCCCACGCGGAGGCAAGCGCCGCCCTTGCCGAGTGTTACTATGAGCTTGGCGAATTCGACGAAGCCCTGACCTGGGTACGGAAGGCGCGAACCCTTGCCCGGGGCAGCATGGCGGCGGCAAATCTTGAAGCCTCCGCCCTTATCGCGCTGGGCCGCCTTGACGCGGCGGCGGCGGTTATTTCCGATGTGCTTGCCAGGGAGCCCTATAACCGGGAAGCCCTCTTTGCCGCGGGAGAGCTTGATATCGCCAGGGGCCGTCAGGCGGAAGCCCTGCTCCGTTACCGCGAGGCTTCCCGCCGTTACCCCGACGACAGGCGGCTCCTTATCTCCCTGGCGCTGGTCTCAAGCTCCCTGGGCGACGGAGAGGCCGCCCTTGCCTACATTGAACGCGCCCTGGCGCAGCGTTCCGGCGATTACCGGGCTTTCTATTACGCGGCCTATATCAACGCCCGCAGCGGCAGGCTTCCCCAGGCCATCCGTTATGCGGAACAGGCGCTCTACTTCAGGCCGGGCTACGGGCCGGCGCGTTCCCTTCTCGCGGGCCTTCTCTACCGCGGCGGGCAGTACGGAGAAGCCGTCCGCCTTGCCGACGAGGCCATCGCGGCGGACCGGGAAGACATGGGCGCCTGGTACCTTAAGGGCCTTGCCCTGGCCGGGATGAATCGGCGGGCCGACGCGCTTACGGTGCTTTCAAACGCCCTGGCGATTAACGGGGACGATGAATTTATCCGTGCCAGTCTTGAGGATATCCTTATCTCCGTTACCGGCCTTGAAGACCCCCGCCGCGGGCCCTGGGCGGCCTGGCATTTTGACCGGGCCCGGGATTTCCGCTCCCGTAACCTTGTTGAGCAGGCCCTCTTTGAATACCGCCGGGGTCTCCGCCTTAACCCCTACGCCGGGGACAGGCGGGAATACGCGGATCTCCTTCGCCTGCAGGGTTATCCGGCGCGCTACCTTGAGGAACTGCGTTTCCTCCGGGACATCGGAATCAGTGACAGGAGCCTTAACGACGCGGAGGAAACTTATGCTTCGCTTCTTTCAAACGCCCTGTTCCGCCGCTGGCAGGTGAACCCCGTAGACCTTGTGGAGCGGCACTGGAAAATAGCGGTCTTCTCTCTCGCGGGGCAGCCGGGCGCTTACCATGCCGATTCCGGCGATGTCGCTTCTTCTTATGTAAAGGAAATCCTTGTGCATGACCGGAACATTGCCCCCATGAACCTTGATCTCAGGCAGCCTTCCTTTTCCCGGGCCTTCCGTTCCGCCCGCGAAGCCGGCGCGGATTATTTTCTTGTCGTCTCCGCCGAAGAGAACGAGCGGGATCTTTCCCTTCGGGGAGAACTCTATGTCGGCAGAACCGGCTCTTCCGCGGGCAGTTTTTTCTCCTACCGTACCGGCCAGGACCGGCTGCGGAACGCCGCGCGGGGAATAGCGGATCAGCTTGCCGGATCGCTTCCCTTCCGGGCCGGGCTCCTTATGCGCAGGCAGAGCCAGGGCCTTATCGACAAGGGCCGGGCCGACGGAGTAAAGGCAGGCCTGGTATACGACGTGGTTAAGAAGGGCGCGCCCCAGGTGCTCAACGAGGGCATTGGGCTTGCCTATACCGGCGACGACCTTGTGGGAAAAATCACCATAGAAAGCGCCGATGAGGAAGTCGCCGCCGGAACTTTAGCGCGTAACGGTTTTTTTGATCGTATTGAGGCCGGCGACGAAGTTATCCTCCAGGCGGAAAAGGACGACAGGCCGCCGCCCGAGACGGCGGTCAATCCTGAACTGAGATCCCTGCTGCGTACCCTGCGTTAGCGGCGGGGCTTTATTCCCTGACAATCTGAAATTGTCAGGGAATTCCGATTATAACTGTTTGTCAGGCAACGAATTAGACAATTCCTTGCCCGACAAACTTAAATCTATGGAGTATAAAAAATCGTAAAAGCGCGCCGGCCTGCCGATAATCGGAATATGGCTTTCTTCGGAAAAACCCCGGGGCGGCAAAGGGCCGCCGGCGCTGTTTTCAAAACCTGCCTGTTTTTCCTCGCCCTCATAATTCCCGCTCCCTCCGGCCGGGCGGCCGATCGGGAAGTGCTGCGGGGAGAAGTATGGATAGAGCTGGAGCCGATCTACGGCGCCTATGCCGACGAGCATTATCCCCTGGACATGGACACCGCGAGCAGGAGGGCCCTTGAAGAAGCGGCGATGTTCTATTCGGCGATGATCTACGGCTGGTCATTTCATTATGATATCGGGGAGCGGGCGCGGAAAATATCCGAGGAATTTGAGCTTACCCCGGTGGCGGCCGTTCCCTTCGGCGATCCGGGGCTGCGCGTAACAGACGTACGGATACAGGATATGCAGGTTCATCTTTGGACAGATTACCGCCTGACCGAAGATCAGCAGCGCAGAATCAAGGTATGGCGAACCGGCACTATCAGAAACGCCCAGGCCCTGGGTTACGGCCCCCTCGGCGGGCCGGTGTATCTTTCCGACTGGCTGGCTATTAAAAAGGCGGGCCTTGAAGACGCCGCCCGGGCAGCGATACGCGCCATGCTCCGGGGAAGTGAGCGCAATCGTCCCAAGGAAGCCTCCGGCTTTATAAGCCTTGCCGCCTTTCCCAACTACTTTATGGACAGCGGCCGCTGGGCGGCGTCGGCCCGTTTTCATATACAGATAACCGAGATCGTGCCCTTCGCGGCCTATTGAAACCCCGGGGTTCATTGCGCGATTATTGAACGATCGCCGCCAGGGTCGCCTCGATCCACTCGTTTGCCTCGTTGGGATACCAGGACTGCACGAAGAGGAATTCAATCAAAGCTTCCCTGTTTTTGCCGGTGTAGTAATAAGTTTGACCGAGGTAAAAACGGGCGCGGGCTTCGACATTGACCGAATGCGGCAGGGAAAGATAACGGACCAGCTCCGTTTG
>JAISAK010000010.1 GCA_031266695.1 Treponema sp. | reverse complement strand
TTTCTAACCGCTCTTATCCGGTTGTTTAGTCCAATCAAGCTACTAGTGTAATCATACCCCGAGTTGTGGATCAAGTTTAGTTTCAGGGCGGGAAGGTTCATTTTTTTCCGGCCAGAGCTCTGGCCGCCGATGTTCCCAGAAATACAAAGCCTGCGATGATCACCGTCACCGCGCCGACGGGAAGATCAAAGGCCCAGCCCGCGGCAAGGCCGCAGACCGAAAAGACGACGGAGAAGAGACAGCTTAAAAACATCATGCCCCCAAGGCTCCGGGCAAAAACCGAAGAACTCCCCGCGGGCAGGGTAAGCATAGCGATGACCATGACCAGGCCCACAAAGGTCTGGAGCAGAACTATGGCGACGGCGCAGACCGCGAGAAGCGCCAGAAAAACCGCGTCAACAGGAACACCCCTGACTCTGGCAAAGTCTTCGTCAAAGGAAGAGGCCTCTATCTGGGGATAGAAACGCCAGGCCAGAAAAAGTACAAGGATATCGAGAATCCCAAGGAGCAGCAGATCCCGGCCGGAGATGAGAAGGATATTGCCGAAAAGGTAGACCGACGGATCGGTGTAGCCCGGCGCCTTTGCCAGGAACAGGATGCCCAGGCTCATGCCCACAGCCCAGATAGCGTTGATCACCGTGTCCTCCCGCTGCTTTGCCTTGAGTGAAACCAAGCCGATAACAAGGGCGGCAAGGAGCGCGAAGATCAGGGCGCCGGCAAGGGGCGGAAAGCCCGGAAGGATTCCCGAAGCTGAAACGTAGAGGGCAAGCCCGATGCCGCCGAGCACCGCGTGGGACACGGCGCCGGCAAGACTCGCGATGCGCCTAACGGTGACTACGGAACCGATGGTTCCGAAAAGTACCGAAGAAAGAAGCCCCGCAAAGAGGGCGTTTCGCATAAAAGGAAGATCGGGATTAAGTAGGGCGGCGGGAAAATTATTCATAGCAGTTATCCGCCGGGATGTTTTCCCCGTGCAGTACCCGGGCGCCCCGGAAGCCGGAGGAGTAATGGCGGTCTTCCCTTCCTTCGGCCGCTTCCGTCCGGTGCTGTACGATACCGTAGGGATGTTCCGTATCATCGCCCAGGCAGAGAACGCGATCGGTCAGAGCCGAGACAAAATCGGTGTCATGGGTAACGATGAGGATGGTGATTCCCCGCCGCCGCAGGCCGGCCCCGGCGGGACCGCTCCCGGCGTCCGCGGCTTTTCCGGCGGAATCCGTCCCGGCCGCTTTCAGCCTGCCCAGGGTTTCAAAAAGGCGTTCCTCGCTTTCGCTGTCCATATTGGCGGTGGGCTCGTCAAGGACAAGGATGTCGGGCCCTGCGGCAAGGGCGCGGGCGATCAAAACCCGCCGCCGCTGTCCGCCGGAAAGGGCCCGGTAGGGGCGATTCGCCAGCTCGGCAATACCGGCCTGTTCCAGGGCTTCCTTTGCCGCGGCGGCCGCGTCCGCGGCGTATCCCCGCAGGGGACGCAGCCGGCCCATGCGTACAAGATCCCGCACCGAAATGGGAAAGGACTGATCCGGAGGGGGCTGCTGGGGCACGTAACCAATCCTGTCGCGCAGGCCGGGGCGGCGGGGATTTGCCGTCCCGAACAACTCGATCTTTCCGGCGGAGGGCTGTTCCAGACCAAGGAGGAGTTTCAGCGCCGTGGTCTTTCCCGAACCGTTGGGGCCGACCAGGGCGACAAATTCCCCGCGGTGTATATGGAACGAAACCTTTTCCAGCACCTTTACCCCGCCATAGGAAAAAGACACCGAATCGAAACGTATGGCTATTTCCTGCTCTACCGGATGCAGGGCGTTCATCGCAGGGCCTTCTTCAAAGCGTCTCCCATCAGGCGTATATTCGCGAGCCATTCGGGAGACAGGGGATCAAGGCTGACAAGCTCCGCTCCGGCGGCGGCGGCCACGGTTTTCGCCGAATTAAGGGGGAACTGGGCCTGCACAAAAATCGCCGCGGCGCGCTCCCGTTTTGCCCTGTCGATCAGCAGACTCAAAGTCCGCGGCCCCGGTTCCTTGCCGCCGGTTTCCACCGCTTCCTGGCGGATGCCGAACTCATCAAGAAAATAACCGAAGCCGGGATGATAAACAAAAACACTCCTGCCCCGGAGCGGGGCCAGCTCTGTTCTGAGCGCGGCAAATTCGCCTTCAATTTCCCGCGTCAGGACTTCGTAGTTTTTTTCGTAGCGCTCAACTCCGGAAGGGTCCAGCGCGGAAAGGGCATCCCTGATATGGGCCGCGAGAATTTTTGCCGGGGCGGAACCGAGCCAGGTATGGCGGTCTATTTCGATGCCCGAATCCGCACCGGGGCCGCCGGGTTTGTCTTCATCCTCGTGTTCCTCAATATTTCTGAACACGACCCCTTCCGTACCGTCGACAATAAGGAGCCCGGGAAAGAGGGATTCGATCTTGGGCCGCAGGCTTATCTCAAATTCCGCTCCGGAGAGAATCCACGCGCCGGCTTCCGCCAGATCGCTCATCTGCTTCGGGCTTGGTTCGTAACTGTGGGGATTTTGCCCCGGCCCCACAAGAACCAGGGTCCGCGCCGTCCCGCCGGAGACCCGATCCGCAAACCAGGTCTGGGGAAGAATGCTCAGGGCAAGAAGGATACGCCCTTCGGCGGAATCCTCCCCCCCGCGCGCGTTAGCCGCCATCCCCAAACCCCTGTCTCTGCCGGTGTTAGCCGCCATCGGGGAATTTCCGCCCCCGGCCGTTTCGCCGGGGCCGGCTGTTCCGGTTTTCGGGGCGCAGCCCGCAAGAAGGATAAGGCCCGGCGCGGCAATGCAGCCCGCAAGAACCAGGACAAGCGCAAAAGAGCCGGGGCGCACAGCCCTTTTCCCGGGAAAACAGAGAAAGGCGCCGCCGCGGAACATCAGCCCTCCGCCCGCTTCCGCTTTTTCCCCAGAAAGGCGCGGGCCCCCGCGCCGGCGATCCTGAGCCAAAAAGGTTCCATGCGCCGGCGCACCTGTTCCAGAGATTTGATGATCGGCAGGTACTGGGGGCAGTGGGATTCGCACTTGCCGCATTTGACGCAGAGGCCGGGACTTGCCGAGCGTTCCGAGGTGAAGGCCGTACTGGTAATAAACTGCTGCATTCCCGCCACAAAGCCAATGGCGTAGGAAGCGTTATAGGCGGCAAAACAGCCGGGAATGTTGACTCCCCGCGGGCAGGGCATACAGTAATTACAGCCGGTACAGCGGATTCTGTAGGCCCGGTTTACTACCTCAAGCACCTGTTTGTAAATGTCAAGGTCTTTTTCACCGAGCATGCCCGGCCGCGCCGCGTCGGCAAGTTTCAGGTTCTCTTCAAGCTGGGCCATGTCGCTCATGCCGGAAAGCACGACCGCCGGTTCCGCCTGATTCCACACCCAGTTGAACCCCCAGCCCGCGGGCGAGAGGCCGGGCCGGGCCTCTCTGAAAATCCGCAGAGCCTCCGCCGGAAGGCCCCTGGCAAGTTTTCCGCCCAGCAGGGGCTCCATGATCGCCACCGGCATTTTTTCCGCGGCCTTGCGCAGCCCCGTTACGCCGGCCTGAAAATTTTCATCCGAGTAGTTATACTGAATCTGGGCAAGATCCCAGTCGTAGTCATCGACAACTTTGAGAAATTCATCCCGGCTGCCGTGGAAGGAAAAACCGGCCTGCCTTATTTGGCCGCTTTTCTTTTTTTCGGCAATCCAGGACTCTATCCCCCAAACCTTGAGTTTCCGCCACTGATCCACATCGGTGATCATGTGCATAAGGTAATAGTCGATATAATCGGTGCGCAGCCGCTCCAGTTCCTTGTTGAAGTATTTGTCAAAATCGGCCGGCCCCCTAAGCACAACCAGCGGGAGTTTGGCCGCGACATATACCTTCTTTCGCAATTTGTTTTTTTCAAGGATCGCGCCCAGGGCATCTTCGCTGCCCGGATATATCCAGGCCGTATCAAAGTAATTTACGCCCCCCTCTGCGGCGCGCAGGATCATCTCCCCGGTTTTCCGCAGATCAGGACCGGCGAGAGTCCGGGGGAAGCGCATGCAGCCGAAACCCAGAATTGAAAGTTTATTGCCTGTTTTTTTGTCAATCCTGTACTGCATCGAGACCCCCTTTCATTGTTTTACCGCTTTTTACAATAAATTGAAAGGCTTAAGAATCTTATCCACCTGGACAGGTTTGCCGTTGGCGTCGTCGACCGTAACCTTGGTAAAGACCCAGCCGTCAATCCCGGAGGGATCAACCCCGGCGGCGATAAATGGTTCGGGGTTAAGGACAAACACAATATCCTTGTCATTGATATTCATGTCTTTTGCCCACTCAAACAGGTTGCCGTCCCCAAGGCTCACCCCGTAATGATCCAAAGCCCCGTGGTAGCCGATACTGCTCCGTTTCAGTTTGACAATTTGTTCATAAGAGGCAAGGGGCGTAACTTCTCCCGAATACTTTAATGTTTCCTGTCCAAGCTTCGTACCCACCATGAGCTTCCCTTCATAGAAGGCAAAATTCTCCGGCAGTTTTTCGGGATCGAGGCCGGCGGCGATAAAGGGAGCCGCCTCAAATTCCAGCATCACGTCATGGAGCGGGCTTTCGGCGTAATTTTTGCTCCAGATAAAACGGACGCCGCCGTCCGGCGCCGCCAGTGACCAGCCGCCGTTCATTTCATCGGGAGAAACCGCCCGAGGCGTTAGTTGTAACACCTTGTCAAAGGAGGCGATTGAATCCTTTCCCACGACATCCAAATTCCCGCAGGAAATTACCGC
>JAISAK010000351.1 GCA_031266695.1 Treponema sp. | reverse complement strand
TTGAGGAAAATCGCCCCCGCCGCGCCCCCCGCGGCAAGCCAGCCCAGGCGGATCATGTAAGAGCGGTCAAGACCCCCCAAACCGGAAAAGTGAATCACCAGGCTCCTGATAAGGTAATAGACGGCGATAAACGGGCTAAACGAAAGGGCCGTGCTGGCCACCGAAAAAACACACGCCGCCGCGACCAGGATTTTTTTGCGGAACGCCAGCTCCCAAAGCCGGGCCATGCCGGTCTTGCGGGCCGCGGAACCCCGGGCCCGGACGCTTTTTTTTGGTTTCATGATCTGCCTCCGTCTTTAGAACTATTAGGTTAGGCCAATAAATGTTAGATTAAACTAATATAATTGTCAAGTCGGGCCGCGCAAAATACATGAGGGTACAAGTTCTTTTCTTGCATGTCTTTTTGGTAATGGGGAAGAAGCCGAGATATGAAGCTTGACAAGCCTCTGCGCGGCCTCTTCCCTATCCATAAAAAATATATGCAGGGTAATATAGGCTCTGCCTTTGCACAAACGAATGAAAATAATATCTTCCCCCACGGGAGCGCCAAAGCCGCCATGAACGACTCTGGAATTCCCCGCCGGAACAGCCCGTCGAACCAACGGTTCGCCAAACCTCTGGTTTGAGGGCTGTGGAGGTGGACTCTACAGGCAAGTGAATGGCGGCTTTGGCGCTCCCGTGGGGGAGGCTGTTGATTTCATTCCCTGGTGCTTGGGAAAAAAATATTACCATGCATATATTTTGCGAAGGATTGCAAATTTCAGCGGCCTAAACTATAATTCAAGAAGCAGTAGAGGTGGTTTCAAAAGGTTCTACAGGTTAGAATTCAACCCGGATTTCTTTTGCCGTGCCGCCGCTTTCCGGACGCATTAATTTTCTACTCCCCGGATTTGGGTTTGCCGGATAAAGGGTTAGTTAATTTCTTATCCGTCAAACAATTACAATATGTTCATTCAGGAGACTCAATCGTGAAATCGGAATACAAACGGCCAAGCTGGGATGAATATTTTATGGAAGTCTGTGACGCGATTTCAAAAAGGGCTACCTGCGACAGGGGGCGTTCCGGCTGTGTTATCGCCAAGGACAACCAGATCCTTGTTACCGGATATGTGGGGGCCCCCGCGGGACTGCCCCACTGCGACGAAGCCGGCCATCAGTTCAAAAAAATGCTTCACGAAGACGGCAGCGTTACTACCCACTGCGTCAGAACCGTTCATGCGGAGCAGAACGCCATCTGCCAGGCGGCGAAAAGGGGAATCCCCATCCAGGGCGGCACTCTCTATTGCCGGATGACTCCCTGCAGAACCTGCGCCATGCTCATTATCAACTGCGGCATTGTCCGCGTGGTCTGCCAGCGCCGTTACCATGACGCCGAAGATTCCGAGGCCCTGTTTTCCAAGGCGGGGATCAAACTGGAATATATATATGATGAACTTCAGCAATATGAAAAGCAGTAAGATTTTTCGTTTCTGCCTTGGCTCGGGAATCCTTGTCTGCGCGCTGGCGGCCCTTTCACTGGGAGTCCAAACGTTCCTTGCGGGAGGAGCGGCGGACAAAGGCGTAAAGGCTGTCCGGGTTGTAGTGCTTGCCGGCGGGATTATCAATATCCTTCTCTTTGTTCCGGGTTTTTTGGGCCTGTTTTTTTGCGTAAGACAACTGCTGCGGAAACAGGAAAGCCTTGATCCGCTGCTGCGGCTCCTCAAGGCCGGGAATTACCGGGAACTTCTCTCCTTTTCCAAAACCGAAAATACCGGAGACGCCGCGTTAAAGGAAAGCTTCCGTTCCTTCGGCAATCTTTTTGAATCCATCGAATCGATTGTCGCGCGGAGCCTGAAGCTGCGCGACGAGACCCGCGGGAACTTCAGCGAGCAGGGCCTAATTCTTGATCGCCTCGGCGAAACCAGCGAAAAAATTATCGGGCAGTTTTCGGAAATTGAATCCTCTTCCGGTCAGGCCGCGGAGTCCATAAGCAGCATTGAAGGGTACATCAATTCCCTCCAGGATCTTTTGAAGAACTACTCCTCGGCGGAGGGGGAAACCGAAAAGCGCCTTTCCCGGGTCTCGGAGATGGCGGAAGATGTGGCGGAACGAATCCGGGCAAGCGCCGGCAAAGCCGGGGAGCTGCGCGGCGTCATCAGTACCGGCGGGGAACAGGCGGAAGAGGTGAACACCCTTGTCAAAAATATCTTCCGCCAGGTTGAGGGAATTTCCGAGATGACCGCCATCATTAACAAGATATCGGAACAGACCAATATTCTTTCAATGAACGCCGCCATTGAAAGCGCCCACGCCGGGGAAGCGGGTAAGGGCTTCGCCGTAGTAGCGGATGAAATACGAAAGCTCGCGGAATCCACCGGGGAAAACGCCGGAAAAATAAACGAGGAAATCAAGGCCATAATCCAATATACCCAGTCGGCGCTAAGGGCCAGTGAAACCTCCGTTGAAACCTTTAACACGGTTACCGGTGAAATTGAGGTTCTGGCAAAGGATCTCGAGGAGGCCAGCTCCGCCGCCGGCGAAACCAGCAGCGTCAACGGGGAGGCGGGCAGGGCGATTGAGGAAGGCGCCGCCCTGAGCCGCCGCGTCATGGAAGGCAGCGCCGGCGTAATGCTTAATCATCAGTCTTTTAAGGATACCCTGGAAATGATTTGCACCCTTTCCGGCGCCGCCAAGATAGAAGTGCGGGAGGTTCATTCCGGAACAAAGGAAGTGCTGGATAGTATACGCGGAGCCCGGGAACGTTTCGACAAGAGCCTTGAGCAGATCGGGGAATTGGGGAATTTTTTCCCGGCGGGGGATACCGGCCTTTCCCCGGAGGCGGCGGCGGTTCCGGCCGCCGCGATACAATCCCAGCCTGATGTTTCTATAGGGGCCGGCGCCGCGCCGGCTCTTCCCCGGGAAGATGAGGGATATTCGGACAGCCGGAAAGTGGCGGTAAAAAAACCGCCCCGGATAATCCTGTAACGCTACGTCTTATCCTGCTGCCCTGTTTCCAGAATTATCCGGTATTTAAGGTAGATCTCTTCCAGGGTATGCTGCGGCCCGGGAGCGGAAACCTGCTTACGAAGGGTGCAGGCGCCTTTTCGTTCCAGGAAAAAATCGTAGATAGCCCGGGGGTCCCGGTCGTCGACCACTGAATAGGAGGGTTTTGAGCCCAGGTAGGAACGGATTTCTTCGTAACTGATCGCGGTCACGCCAAAGCGCCGCAGACGGGAGCGAATTTTTTGAATTTCCTCATAGGAAAGGCCGAAGAGAAATTCCTCCAGTGCCCACCGGGTCTCGTCGGTGGTGGATTCCTCCACGAGGAATTCCTGCCAATCCTTGTCCATTTCCAGAGATATCCGCAGGAGTTCGCTGTTACCGTCCATAGTACCGAAGGTTGGAGGAGCGGCGTCACGGGCAATCCATAGGGCCGAAAGGGCAGTCAAATGCCGTATCCCCCGGTGGTCTATTCCGCTGTCCCACAGAGAAATAAGATCATTGGCAAGGCTTGCCTTGGTAATTCGGGAAAAGCCCGGATCCACAAGACACGAGAAGTATACTTCTTCCGCCATAAGAGTACAGATTACCGATAAAATGATCTGCCGCACGGAAGACAAAAAATTAGAATCAGCATCGACAAGATAGGAAAGCAGCGTAAAGGCGTGAAACTTTGCGACCAAAAAACTGCGGGCGGCAACTACCTTGGTCGGAATGTGCAGAAGATGGGAGGATGATGAAAAACTCTGGAGAGCCTCGACAAGATGTCCTTCATCCCGAACCAGGCCTTTTAAAAACTGGGTGTCCCTGATCGAAGGATATTCGGAAACTACCGCCCCGAACTGCCTAAGCCGGGAAAATCTTTCCCGGGCAAGCTGATAATCCGAGGAGTTTTTTTCATGCAGCCACTTTTCTATATTTTCAACCAACTGTTCTTCAGTCTCAGTTAAAACCAATGCGGCAAGCATATTCTCCGAGCCTGTACCCGCCATAATAAATAAAATACCCCGGAAAATCAGATTTTTCAAGGAAATTCGATGAAAATTAAAAAAATCTTTCAAAAATTCAAAAACCTGAAAAAATCGGATTTTTTACACGATTTTAGGGGTGTTTTATACCTCGTTTTTTTGATGTTTTTTGAGAAAAAATTGATAATTTCGAAAAAGCCAATTTTTTTGAATTTTTGTCTTTTTAACCGAGCCCTTCGACTCCCGCAATTTAGCCGGGAGTGTTAAATTTTTTGGAGGTGGCGGGAGTCGAACCCGCGTCCTGATACGCGAAATACAGGCCTCTACAGGTTTAGCCGTTTATTGGATTGTCGGGACCGGCTTGGCTAAGCGGCGCGCGGCCTGTCCGTATCCGTCTAAATCTCGCCGTTCCCCGTTCGGAACCGGGACATGAAACAAAGTTTCATACGGCCAGCCTTGATTGTGACGCGGAAGTCCTTCCTCAAGGCGGCGGAAGGGTTCCACGCGGTTACGCAGCTAAGGCGTAATCGTAACTGTCGTTGTTGGCAGTTAATGTTTTGCCCAATCAGGAGATGAGCGCTCCACCTGCAGCCTGTACCCCGAACCGTACCAGTCGAAACCGGTGCACCCCCGGGCGCCCCCTTCCAAGTGAAAGGAAAATAGGAGCCAATTTCAAAATCGGTTATTTTTGAAACTATTTTATAGTATAATCTTAAAAGCAGAAGCCGCGCAAGGCCTGTTTGGAGAAGCAGGCAGGGCCAGCGCGTATAAAATCGTATCTCTTTATCCTGCAACGAACTACACAACC
>JAISAK010000341.1 GCA_031266695.1 Treponema sp. | reverse complement strand
CGCCTGGACGCGGGCCGCCTTCCCTTCCGGGACAGCCTTTCCTATGTGGCGGCGGGGCTTTTTGACGGCCTTTCCGCGGGGCTGAACATAGCCGGAGGCCGCCTTTCCGGGGGCCTCTTCTACACCGGGCTTCTCTACAAAAAGACCGCGTATATTTACATGAGCCCGGAAGATTACGTAAATTTTACCGACAAGGACGTGTATTTTGCCTCGCGGCGGTTTCTGGCGGGAATTAATTGGGAAAAAACAAGTATCTTTGATTCCCAAAGCAGCCTGGCTCTCAGCGGCGTATGCCAGTTCGATCTCAACGACAGCGATATGAAGGTTCATTCCCAATATCTTGAAGCCGCCTTCACCATGCCGCTGGGGGCCGCCTTCAACACCGTCTCCGGCGCCGCGCTTGAACTGGCGGAGCCAAGCGAAACAGATCCCTACGCCGCCTTTGCCCTCTCCGCGGAAATACAATGGCTCCTTCCCACCGCCTTGTCCGATATGTTGACCCTGACCGGGCGTTTTTCCTCCGGGGACTGGAATGAGCATACGGGAGTCTTTATCCCCGTCACCGCCGAGGCCCAGGGCAAGGTCCTCAGGCCCATGTTGTCGGGAATCGCGCTGATAGAAGCCGCCTGGACCGCCCGGCTGTACCGGGCCCTTTCAACGGAGCTTTCCGGGGCCTATTATTTCAGAACCGATGACACTACCTACGCCGCTCCCGGCATGGATTTGGATTCATCCTCCCCGCTTCTGGGGGCGGAAATTTACGGCGGCCTCTCCTGGGCTCCCTTTTCCGATGTACTGCTTTCCTTCGGCGCGGGGCTCTTCCTGCCGAAGACGGGCAAGTTTTTTCAGGATGACGCCAAGCCAAAATACCGCGTCGAACTGGCGGCGGCTATTTCATTTTAAGGAAGAATAAAAAAGGATGATAACGATATGAAAAAAATTTTTGTGCTGCTTTTTATGTCCGCGGGACTTTGGAACGCCGCTGCCCAAACCATGGAAGCCCGGTTTCTTGAGGTCACGGGAACGGTGGAAATAAAGGAAGCGAATTCGCCCGGATGGAAAAGGGCGGCGCCGGGAGACCAGGCCGGAAGGAACACCGTTATTTCCACCGGGGTTAAAAGCGGCGCCGTCATTGCGGTCGGCAGTTCGCGCATCGAGGTCCGGCCCTTAACCATGCTGACCCTGGAACAGCTTACCCGGAGGGGCAATACCGAAGAAACGGCTCTGTATCTGCGGACCGGCAGGATCCGGGCCGCCGTCACTCCGCCCAGGGGGCAGAACATAGACTTTACCGTGGGGTCTCCGACCGTAACCGCCTCGGTCCGGGGAACCTCTTTTGAATTTGACGGCCGGCGGCTTCAGGTCGATGAAGGCCGGGTTCTCCTGGCCGGCGCCGGGGGACAAAAAGTCTATGTGGCCCAGGCGCAGCGGAGTTATGTGGACGAAAACAACCAGAACCGGCTGGTGCCGCCCTTTGAGGCCGAAGCGGCGGCGCTGCGGCCGCTTATCCCCGAATTAACCGGCACCGGCAGCGGCTCCCGGCCGCCGGATCTGGGACCGGGACCGGTACCGGGCGGAAAAACGGGAGTCGGCATTACCGTGGGCTGGCCGCAATAAGCGCGGCGGCCGGAATACGCGATGTCATTACGCAAATTATCCCTGCCGATTGTCCTTGGATCGGCGCTGGTTTTTTCCTCTTTGTACCTGCTTCCTTTTTTTAACGCCGCCGAGGCGCGGATGTACGATATGTTCCTCCGGCTCGTTCCCCGCCGGGACCAGATAAGCGATGTGGTGTTTCTGGATGTGGATGATCAGTCCATCGCGCAGGTGGGAGTATTCCCCTGGCCCCGGCGGGTCATGGCCGAAGCGCTCCTGCGGCTCAAAGAATACGGCGCCGAATCGGCGGTGTTCGATATTGAATACATCGACAAAAGCCCTACCCAAGTGGACGAGGTGTATCTGAAAGAAGGGCTTGCCCTGGATTATAACCGGCGCTTTTCGGAAATCGGCGTCACCATGGCGGACATTCTTTACGCCGTGGGCATGGGCCGGATCCCGCCGGAAAAAGCCCCCGCCTATATTGATACGGTGACGGAACTTGTCACCGGGGCGCGGGACGCGCTGTTCCGGGACACCATGAATATTCTGGGTGATGATGATGAGCTGCTTTCCCGGTCCGCCGCCCTCTTTGGCAAAACCTGGGGAACCTTAAACATTCAGGACAAGCGGCCCCTTTCGGGGGAACAGGCCCAACGGCGCCCCCAGGCGGAAGGGCGTTTTTCCTATCCGGTAACAAACGCCGGGGGTATCGCCGAAGGAAAAAATACCGATGTCCTTCCCCCTATCCCCCTCTTTATGGAGGCTGTTCAGGGGGCGGGGTTCACCAACGTCACCGTGGATCCCGACGGCGTGCGGCGGCGTATTTTTCTGGCCGAGGAGGTTCAGGGCCATTGGTATTTGCAGCTTGCCTTCGCCCCCCTCATGGCGGCCTGGGGAAACCCGGCCATTACCGTTTACCCCCGCCGCATGGTGATCGAAAAACCCGGCGAAAAAGCGGTGGTCATCCCGCTGGACGCGGAGGGGGCCATGATGCTGGACTGGCCCCGCGAAACCTATCAGGACAGTTTCAGCCATATTTCTTTTGTGCGGTTTACCGCCCTTGAGGAATATCAAACCCACATAGAGGAGTACCTTTCCGCCCTGGAGTATGCCAACGCGAAGATGTTCCCCCTCCTTCCCCAAAACGCCGGGACGCTGCGGGAATATTTTTACGCCGCCGGGGAGGCAAAAAACAAAGCCCTGGAGAATTGTTCCGATGATGACTTTGCCGGGTATATCGCCCGGCGAAACCGGGCCATGGAACAAACCGGCGAATTTATCGCCGCCCTGGCCGCCGAAAACTATATTGCAGGCGAATCAAGGCGGATCCTGGAAACGGCGGCCTATGATCCCGCCGCGGCCGCCGCGGTTCTGGAAGAAGCCCAATACTGCCAATCCCTCCTCGACTACATCGATACGGAATTACAGGCCTTCGCCGTCCTCCACCGCGAACTGGGGGAAAAGCTCCGGGACAAGGTATGCATTATCGGCCGGGTAGACACCGGAACCACCGATATTGGGGTCAACCCCTTTTACGGGGAGTATGTAAATGTGGGAACCCACGCGGTGGTGCTGGATACGATCATCACCAATTCTTTTATTACCCCCCTTCCGGTGTATTGGAGCGTACTGTTCGCCTTCCTTTTTGTGCCCCTCCTTGTTACCGGTATCGGCGGTTTTAAAAGCGGCCTCCGCGCGGTTTTGGGACTGGCCGGCGTTCTTTTGATAATGGCGGTTTCCCTGGGCCTCTTTGCCTTCAAAAAAATTTTTATCGGTCCCCTGGGTCCGGCCCTGGCCATGGCGGCGGCGGTTGTTGTCCGGGAGACGGCGGCGTTTATCAAATCGGAACATGAGAAGCAGTTTATCCGCAAGGCCTTTTCCACCTATGTTTCGGACGACGTGGTAAAAGAAATCATCTCCGATCCGACCCGGCTCCAGCTGGGCGGGGTAAAACGCCACATCAGCGCCGTTTTTACCGACATTCAGGGCTTTTCCACCATATCGGAAAAACTCGACCCGGAAGAACTGGTAAGCCTCCTCAACCGTTATCTTACCGCCATGAGCGATGTGATCCTTTCGGAACGGGGAACCATCGACAAATACGAAGGGGACGCGATCGTCGCCTTTTTCGGCGCTCCCCTGGCGTTGAACGATCACGCCCGCCGGGCCTGTGTTTCCGCCCTGGCCATGAAGCGGATTGAAACCGGACTCAACGGGGCAATCCGGCGGGACCATCTTTCACCCTCGCCGCTTTTAACCCGGATTGGCATCAACACCGGAAGCATGGTGGCGGGCAACATGGGCACGGAAAATAAAATGAACTACACCA
>JAISAK010000333.1 GCA_031266695.1 Treponema sp. | reverse complement strand
CAATGCCGCGATTACTGTTAGTACAGCTAGTGTAGCGCCCTGGTCCTTCTACATCGTGCTGCCCAAGTATCACACGATTCCGGCTGCGGATACCTCGGGTACCGAAACCTGGTACTTCGGGACCGAGTATAATGATGGTTACCCCGGTTCCGTCACTGGCTTTACCAGCAGCAACTATTACACCATTAACAAGGCGGCGGGTACTCCCCCCGTCATAACGGTCACCGGCGTGTATTAATCCCTTTATCCGGCCGGGCGGGTTTCTTCCCGTTCCGGCCGGCGTACATTCCGCGGTCTGCCCGCAAAACAAGCGCGAACCGAAGGTTCACGAACCTTCGGTTCGAGCTTTGTGGGCAGACTAAATATTAGTTATCTTGTTATTTTTCCAGCAAAGCCAGGGCCCGGCCGGTACGTTCCAGGGAGCGTTCCGCGCCGAGGATGCGCAGGGAGCCGAAAAGGGGAGGGCTGACCCTGGCGCCGGTAAGGGCTACGCGCAGGGGCATGAGGAGATCGCCAAGTTTGACGCCCCTTTTTTCAGCCTCTTCTTTGACAAGGCTTTCCGCTTTTTCATCGTCCGCGGCTTCGGCAAGGGGCTTAACCAGTTCCCTGCCAATTCGCAGCAGGGCCGCCGTCTTTTCGCGATCCGCTTTTTTCGGAAAGAATTCTTCCGCCGGGGGCATGGGCGGCTCCGAAAACAGGTAGGCGATTTTTCCGGGCGCTTCGTGCAGAAAGGAAAGGCGCTCTTTTATAAGGGCCATCGCCGCGGTAAAAACCCGGAGCTGCCCGGCGTCGGGGCCGCCGGAGGGGCCAAAGAGCCCGGCGCTTAGCGCGTAGGGCAGGCAGAGCCCGGCAAGCTCCTCATCGCTTTTCATTCTGATGTACTGGCCGTTGTACCATTCAAGTTTTTTGTAATCAAAAACAGCCGGAGCCTTGTTGAGCTTGTCCAGGCTGAAACGCTCTTCCAATTCTTTGAGGCTGAAAATATCCCTTTCCTCCCCGTAAGACGCGCCGAGTAACGCTGTATAGTTGATGAGCGCCTCGGGCAGGTAGCCCTGGCGGCGGAATTCGTCGATGCTGGTCGCGCCGTGGCGCTTGCTGAGTTTCTTTCCGTCCGGCCCCATCACCATGGGGAGGTGGCAGAACAGGGGGTGTTCCCAGCCGAAACAGCGGTACAGGATCACGTGCAGGGGAGTGGATGAAAGCCATTCCTGGGCGCGGAGTATGTGGCTTATTCCCATAAGGTGATCATCCACCACATTGGCAAGGTGATAGGTGGGAAAGCCGTCGGATTTGAGAAGTACCGGATCGGGGTTAACGTCGTCGTTTTTCCACTCGATTTCCCCAAGGAGCTGATCCGTAAACCGGGTGGTTTCGCCCAGGGGTATTTTGAGCCTGATGGTGTGGGCTTCCCCCGAGGCGGCGCGCGCGGCGGCTTCATCGGCCGGAATGTTCCGGCAGCGGCGGTCGTAGCCGGATTCGCGGGAACCTCCGGCTTCCCCGGAATAGGCGGCCTTGCGCTCCTGCCTGACTTGTTCGATACGTTCCGCGGTACAGAAACAGTAATAAGCCCTGCCCCGGCCAATCAGTTCTTCGGCGTACTTGCGGTAAAGCCCGCTGCGTTCCGACTGCACATAGGGCGCGGCGGGCCCCCCCTTGTCCGGCCCCTCATCCCACTGCAGGCCCAGCCACGCAAAGGTTTCGTAGAGGTTCCGGACATAGGCTTCGTCGGAACGGCTGCGGTCGGTGTCCTCAAGGCGGAGGATAAATTTTCCGCCCCGGGACCGGGCAAAAAGGTAATTAAAGAGGGCGGTTCTGATTCCGCCGATGTGCTGTAGTCCCGTCGGCGACGGGGCGTAACGGTCTCGAATTTCCATGCCTTTTATTATATTCTTTAACGCAGGAGTTTATCTATGGCAAAAGAAAGGGCCCCCGGGAAAAAGGGGGACGCAAAGGCCGGCGGCAAAAAGGCGCAAGCCGGCGCGGGAAAAAGCGCCGGGCAGAAACTGGCGGAAAAACTTTTTTTCACTCCGAAGAACTGCTGGGCCGATATCGATAAAAAAACGGAAAAGGAAATTGAGGATTTTTCCCGTTCCTACAAGGAATTCCTTGACCGGGGCAAGACCGAGCGTGAATGTGTCGAAGCGGCTCTGGCGCTCCTCAGGAAGCGCGGCTTTATTGATACGGAAAGCCCGGGGGACGCAAAGCTTCAGCCCGGCGCGAGGGTGTATCAGAACATCCGGGGAAAGTCCCTCATCTGCGCGGTTCTGGGAAAGCGTCCCCTTGCCGAAGGGGTCAATATCCTCGGCGCCCACATTGATTCGCCCCGTATAGATCTCAAGCAGAATCCCCTCTACGAAGACAGCGATTTGGCCCTTCTAGATACCCACTATTACGGCGGGATAAAAAAATACCAGTGGACCGCAATTCCCCTTGCCATGCACGGCCTCATCATCACCGGCGAAGGCCGCAGAACGGAGCTGCGCCTGGGCGAGGAGGAAGGCGACCCGGTGTTTACCATTACCGATCTTCTTCCCCATCTTGCCCGGGAACAGATGCAGAAAAAGGCGGCCGATGCGGTGGAGGGCGAGGACCTTGACGTGCTTGCCGGTTCCAGGCCCTACGGCGACGAGAAGGTGAAGGAAAGGGTGAAGCTCCAAATCCTCGCGCTGCTTCATGAAAAGTACGGCGTAACCGAGGAGGATTTTGCCCGCTCGGAGATTGAGTTTGTTCCGGCCTTCAAGGCGCGGGACCTGGGCTTTGACCGCAGCATGATCGGCGCCTACGGCCACGACGACCGCTGCTGCGCCTTTCCCGCGCTCCGGGCCCTGCTTGCCGCCGCGGAGGGCGCGGCGTTGAAATCCGGCGCCCCTTTCGCGCCGCAAAAAACCATGATCTGCTATTTGTCCGACAAGGAAGAGATCGGCTCCTGCGGAAATACCGGGGCCCAGTCCCGCTCCTTTGAAAATTTTATTGCCTCCCTCTGCGGCGAAGCTTCCCTTGCGCGGCGCTGCCTGTCAAACTCGGCCATGCTTTCCGCCGACGTCAGCGCCGCCTACGACCCCGCCTATGGGGGAGTCTTTGACAAGAAGAACGCTTCCTTCATGGGGAAGGGCCTGGTGCTGACCAAGTACACCGGTTCGGGCGGCAAGTACGGCGCAAGCGACGCGAACGCCGAATTCTGTTCCGCGGTACAGGCAATCATGAATCGCAACAAGGTAAAATGGCAGTTTGGAGAACTGGGAAAGGTGGACAAGGGCGGCGGCGGAACAATAGCGCATCACGCGGCGAAGCTTGGCCTTGAGGTGCTTGACTGCGGAATACCGGTGCTGTCCATGCACTCGCCCTTCGAGGTGATCAGCAAAATAGATCTGTACACCGCCTACAGGGGGTACATTGCCTTTTTGCGTGAAGCCTGACTTCCCCGGGGCAATTGTTATGCGGCATCAAAACTTCATGTTCCGGTGATCCTGTTCAGGCGGTACAGCTTTCCCCAGTTGCCCCGCCTGTCCGCAATACCCGCGCCGTCCCGCGTATGGGAGCGGCTGCCGAGGGTTTTTTTAAGGAGCGGGATATAGTCCGCCCGGCTGATTTCTTCACCGCCAAGGCTTTCCAGATGCCGCGAGTATACCTGGCAGTCGATAAACGCAAGGCCGTCGTTAAAGAGAAGCCGCGCCAGGGTAAGGAAGGCGGCCTTTGAGGCGTTGGGCCGGCGCGCGAACATGGACTCTCCCACAAAAACCCTGCCCAGGCGGATGCCGTAGCAGCCTCCGGCCAGCTTCCCCCCGAAGTAGCTTTCCGCCGAATGGGCGTAGCCCAGGCGGTGCAGTTCCAGGTAGGCCCCGATAATATCATCGGTGATCCAGGTACCTCCCTGTCCGGGGCGTTCCGTTTCCGCGCATCCCCGTATCACTCCCTCAAAATTCCTATCGAGGGCAACTTCGAAGATTCCTTTATTAAAAACCTTTTTCATTGAGGAGGAGATGTGGAGCTTCTCCGGCCGGATGATAAAGCGCGGGTCCGGCGACTGCCAGAGTATGGGATCTTCCGGGTTGTACCAGGGGAAAAGGCCCTGTTCGTAGGCGGAGAGAAGCATTCCGGGGGAAAGGTTACCGCCCAGGGCGATGATGTTATCACTCCAGGTTTCGGGCGGGGGAAAGGAAAAGTATTCGTATTCGTTGAGACAGGGGAAATCCGGATCGGGCCCGGGATGAAATTTTCTCCCCACTTTAAGACAAAGCCTCTCCCCTTTCAAGCGCCGCCCCGGCCGTATCCGGCACCCCGGCGTCAACGGAGACAGCCGGCGCGGTTTCAAGCACTTCCATCCGGTATTCACCGTCCCGCCAGTCAACCCGGGCGGCGCCGCCTTCCGAAAGGCGGCCAAAGAGAACCTCGTCGATAAAGAAGCCTTTGATCTTGTCCTCGATAAGCCGGCTTGCGTTGCGGGCGCCGAATTCGCGGCTGTAGCCTTCCCCGGCCAGTTTGTCAACGCAGGCCTCCGTTACCTCAAGGGCAACCTTCTTTTCGGCAAGCTGGACGGCGAAGGCGTCAAGTTCTTTCCGGACAATGGAAGTCATTATCTCCTGCGAAAGGTGGCCGAAGCGGACTACCGCGTCAAGGCGGTTGCGGAATTCGGGCGTAAAGATCTTTTCCACCGCGCTATCGACGGCGCTTTCGTCCAGGCTTCGCTCGCCAAAACCGATAAGCCCCCTGCCGATATCCCGCGCGCCGGCGTTGCTGGTCATAATGAGAATCACGTTGCGGAAGTCCGCCTTGCGGCCCTGGTTGTCGGTAAGGGTAGCGTAGTCCATTATTTGAAGAAGAATGTTGTAAATATCCGAATGGGCTTTTTCAATTTCATCAAGGAGTACCACCGCGTGGGGTTGTTTGCGCACCGGATCGGTCAACTGGCCGCCCTCTTCGTAGCCCACATAACCCGGGGATGAACCGATGAGCCGGGATACGGTATACTTTTCCTGGTACTCGCTCATGTCAAAGCGGAACATGGCCACGCCCAGGATCTCCGCGAGCTGCCGCGCCAGCTCCGTCTTGCCGACTCCGGTGGGCCCCACAAAGAGGAAGTTTGCCACCGGTTTCTGATCCGCCCTGAAGCCCGCCCGCGAGCGTTTAACGGCCTTTACAACCGCGTTTACCGCGTCGTCCTGGCCGAAGATCCGCCGCTTCAGTTTTTCTTCCAGCGCCCGGAGCTTATCCTTTTCGCTTTCGCCGACCGAACGTTCCGGTATGCGCGCGATTTTGGAAACAACCGTTTCGATAAGGGGGAGCCCCACCTCGATAATCTCCACCGATCCTTCCTGTACGGTGGAAGATTCCGTTTTGATCGCGCCGCCGGAACCGGCGCTGTCCGAACCGGCGCCGCCTGTTTTTTCTCCTTCGGCGTTTCCCGCTTTGGCCACCGCTTTGTACCCTTCAATCCGCGCGAAGGCGCCGGCCTCGTCGATAACGTCAATCGCCTTGTCGGGAAGCCGCCGCTCGGTGATAAACTGGGCGGAAAGTTTTACCGCTCCCTCCACCGCCTCGTCGCTGTAATGTACCTTGTGGTAATCTTCATATTTTGATTTAAGCCCCTTGAGTATGGCTATGGCGTCGGATTCGCTTGGCTCGTTAATGTCTATCTTCTGGAAACGCCGCGAAAGGGCGCGGTCCTTGTCAAAGAACTTGCCGTATTCTTCGTGGGTGGTGGAGCCGATACAGCGGATTTTGCCGGAACTGAGGGCGGGCTTTAGAAGGTTGGACGCGTCAAGGGCGCCGCCCGAAACCGATCCGGCGCCCACAAGGGTATGTATCTCGTCGATGAAGAGGATGGCCTTTTCTTTCTTGAGCATCTCTTCGATGACCCTTTTGATCCGTTCCTCAAAATCGCCCCGGTATTTGGTACCCGCCACCAGGGCGCCCATGTCAAGGGAATAGATGCTGAAATCCTTCAGGGTGGGGGGAACCCGGCCCGCGATAATGCGCTGGGCAAGTCCTTCGGTAATGGCGGTTTTCCCCACGCCGGAATCGCCCACATGCACGGGGTTGTTTTTAAGACGGCGGCAGAGTACTTGTACGGTACGGTCAAGCTCCGCTTCGCGGCCGATGACCGGTTCAAGCTTGTTTTCCCTGGCAAGGGTGGTAAGTTCCGTGGCATAGCGTTCAAGGGCGCTTTTTCTGACGCTCTTTGCCTTTTGGCCCGGTTCACCCGGTTCCTCTTCGGCCGGCCCCCCGTCCTTTGTGTTTTCTTCACCGTTCCGGCCGTAAGCGCTGTTCCTGTTTTTGCCGTAATAACTCAAAGGGCTTTCGCTGTCGTAGCCGTGGGAAAGTACCTCCAGCAGTTCAAGACGCTTTATACCGGCTTTTCTGAGGTAATAGGCGCAGTAATTCCGTTCTTCGTCGAACAGGGAAACCAAAATATCCGCCACATCAATTGTCTCTTTTTGGGAAGATTGACTTTGGACCATGGCCCGTTCTATGACGCTCTGAAAGCCGACGGTCTGGGTGGGCTCCATATCGTTCATTACCGGAACCTTCTGCTCAAAGTAATTTTCCATCCCGTCTTTTATATGATCGGGATTTACGCCGCAGGCCGAAAACACCCCCTGGACATCGTCAAAAGCCAGGGCAGCGTAGAGAATATGTTCCGCGGTCAGGTACTCATGATTCCGTTCTTTTGCCTCGTTATAAGCGGCGTTTATTATGGCCTTTACATGACCGGAAATTTTCATTCTTCTCGTCTCCTTTTTAATATTATCCCTAAGTAACCGGTTCTACAATACAGCGGAGGGGGAATTCGTGTTCCCGGGCAGCCGCGTGAACCTGGTCGGCCTT